>NZ_BAAAYN010000068.1:30091-30208 GCF_039536245.1 Cryptosporangium minutisporangium
CCCTGTCGTCTGTGCTCGCGTCAGTGATCCTGCCGCTCGCGGGCGCGCGGGTGTCGCGTTCTCAGGCTCAGGTGGACGCTGAACCGCGCGCCGTCGGCGGCGCGTACCGCGAGGGGG
>NZ_BAAAYN010000069.1 GCF_039536245.1 Cryptosporangium minutisporangium
GACAGCAGCGGCGCGATGACTTGTGACTGCATCGGCAGCGGCGCGTTCTCGTACCAGTCCCAGAAGCTGAGCAGTCCCTCGGAATCGGTGAGCAGCTTGGTGTAGCGGCGACGGAAACCACGGTCCTGCAGCAGCCGCGGGATGTGCGTCAATGTCGGGTCGGGTCGCCGGAACAGGGTCAGGCACGCCACCCGGAGGATGTCGTCCATGCGTGGGCCCCAGTGGGAGGCGAAGATCTTGCTGAAGATCGACACGACGTTGTCGACCAGCAGATCCGGATCCCCGCCCGACAGCGGGTTGAGGGTGACGCCAGGTGGCTGGTCGGGATCCAGCAGCACGAGCCGTTTGGCGTCACGCAGGCGGATCCGCTCGAGCACATCCGCGACGAGGTCGCCCTTGGGGTCGATCACCACAACGCCGCGGCGGGCATGGATGTCCTCGAGAATCATGTTCAGCAGCAGCGTCGACTTGCCCGACCCGGTCGAGCCCAGGATGTGCACGTGCTGACGGGCGTCGACGACGGGCAGCGCCACGGAGTGCCCGCCGACCTCGGCGCGGCCGAGCACCTTGGCGTCCCGGCCCCCGGCAGGGACCGCGATCGGTGCGGGCATCGACCGGGCGCGGGCCCGGTCCAGGCCCGGCACCGCGAGGTCCTGCGGAAGTGCGGCGAGAGTGGCCAGCTCGGCGGCCGAGAGCAGGAATCCGCGGCGCAGCACCCGGCCCGCCAGGACCGGGCCGGGACGCCGGACGCGGATGCGGCGCAGGCGATTGCGGCCCGTCCAGGCGCCGAACGCCGAGGCGATGCCGTGAGCAAGAGTGATCAGCCGCGCTCGTAGGTTTTCCGGGTCGACCTGCCGGGGATTGGTGTGGGCGACGCCGTAGCGCACGGCGACCTCCCACTGCCCGGCGGCGAGCTTGTCCACGCCGGCGCGGCCATCGCGGTCCCGCTGCGGATCACTGCTCGCGACCGGCATCGCTCGGGAGGCCGGCGGTGTGCGGCGCGCCGGCCCGAGAACCTCGGCCGTCAGGTTCAGCGCTCCCCGCAGCCACGTGGCCGGATCGGCGAGCTCGTTCGAAGCGCGTCCGGTCCGCAGCGCCTGCACGCCCGCCTGCAGGCGGCGGATATGCCGGCGGGTGGCCGGCCGGAGGAGGATCTGCACGCACGCGGACTCCGGATGGTGCAGCCCGGCGGCGGCGGCGATCAGCATGCGCAGCGGATCGGTGTGGTGGTCGGTCGACAGCGGATACCAGGCTGGGAGTGCCGGAGCGAGCGCACCGCCGACCTCGACTGCGTCCAGCGGCAGCGGCGGGTCGGCGTCGGTGACCGTGCAGGTCGCGCCCGGCCAGGCGCCGGCCACGGCGGCGCGCACGGGCCCGATCGGCACCGTCGCCGGGACCCACAAGGCGATCGTGAACTCCCGGCCGGCCCACCGGTACTCCAGCCCGACGTGCGACCGGCCCTCCCGCAGTCGACGGCGCGGCGCCACCTGCAGGATCTCGGCCAGGTCGGCCCAGAACGCTGAGGCACCGGCGGGATCGACCTCGGGTGGGGGATGGATCGTGAGCAGCTGCGCGTGTCGGGCCATGCGGTGATGCAGGTTGCGCTGTCGCAGCAGGGAGGCGAGGAACGCGGCAGCAGCCAGCGCCGCGGCGATCGCGGCCAGCCACGGACGGGCCGCGCACCAGCTAGAAGCGGTGGTCAGCGCATCCAGCAGCCACTGCGAGGGGCCGGGTAATGGCGGATCGGCCGGCGGAGACGCTGATGCGGAGGCGAACAGGACGAGGGCGAACATGGGCGCTCCTTCCGAAGAGCGCGAGGGCCCGCGGACCGCGGCGAGGGGGGGTCGGCGGGCCTTCGAAGATCGGAGCTCGGGGAGGCCGGAATTCGGGAGGCCGGAGCCCCGGGCGAGATCGGATCCGGAGAGATGTGGCCAGCAGCGACCTGTGCCGGCTGGGGCCGGGAAATGCGTGGCGCCGGGCTGGATGGCGTCGGCAGCGTGGATCGTCTGCGGGGCGTTGGCGATCGTGTCGCTGCTGGGACTGGCGCTGACTGCGGTGTTCGGCTGATCTACCTACGGCGCCGTCCGTAGCTAGAAACGCGGATCCGGGCCACGCTCGCTGAGGTGCATGAGCGCGTGGAGCGGGGCGGCCGGTCCTGACCGGCGATCCACGCGAGCGCCCGAGCGGCTCGTCGCGTCACCCGACAGCGCCGTGTTCTCTGACGGCCCGGCGGGTTCCCGCTACGGGGCGGGCTGCTGCTGCCGTGTGGGTTACTCGTCGTCGTCGTCGAGTTCGAGGTCGCCGATGCAGAGCCGGTGTTCGCGTGGGGACGCGACGACGTCGAAGGCCACGCGGTGGGTGCCGGAGAGCAGGAGACCTTCGCCGCGGCGGGCACTGAGCAACTGGCGGGCTTCCCCGGTGGTGAGGCCGAAGACGTCGGTGACGACGTCGATGACTTGGGGTGCTTGGCGCAGCAGGATTTGGGTGGCGGCGTTGGCGATGACGATCTGTCCGAGGTCGGAGCCGAGCAGGTCGCCGACGTCCTGGGTGATGACGGCCAACCCGGCTTTGCGTTTGCGGGCGGACTTGGCGAGCTTGGACAGGAAGCGGGCGCCTTCTCCTTCGCGGAGCAGCGTCCAGGCTTCGTCGACGACGACCAGCCGCCGGGGCGTGTGGGAGGGCCGGGTGTTGGGGGTATCAACGTCGCGCCAGATCGCATCCAGCGCCAGCAGCATGCCGGCGGCGCGGAGTTCGTCGGGCAGCTGGCGGGTGGACCAGCACACCAGTTGCCCGGCCGGGACGGTGGTGGTGGGGCCGTCGAACAGTTCCCGGAACGATCCGGTGACCCACGGCGCGAGCCGGGCGGCGAGGGTGGCCGCGGCGTCGGTGCCTTGAGCGGTCAGCGCGTCGGTGAGGTCGCGCAGCAGCGGCGCGGGGCGCCGCCAGGTGGCCGGGTCGTTGGTGATCCCGGCGGCGTTGTAGGCGGCGTTGATGGCGCTGTCCAGCGCGGCCCGTTCGGAGGGCGGCGGCTGGTGACCGAGGAGCACCGCCACGAGCGTGTGGAGGAACAGCCCCCGGTAGGTGCGGGCCTGCGGCCGCCGGTCGGCGGGGGGAATGTCGAGGGGATTGAGCCGTACGCCGCCGGAGCCGAGGGCGAGGGTGACGCCGCCGACGGCCTCGACCAGGCGGATGTATTCGTTGTCCGGGTCGATGATCGAGACGTGGACGTCGTCGGCGAGCGACCGGAGGATCTTGAGTTTGACGAGGTAGCTTTTGCCGGCGCCGCTGCGCGCGAGGATGACGCTGTTGGCGTTGTGTTGGTCCCAGTCATCCCACCAGGCGATGCCGTTGGAGTCGGGGTTGAGGCCGTAGAGCACGC
>NZ_BAAAYN010000070.1 GCF_039536245.1 Cryptosporangium minutisporangium
CCGGCCGCACCGACCGGAGCGGCCGCACCGCCCGGGCTGCCGGGTTACGCCCCCGCCGTCGCCGGTACCGACGCCGGAACGACGGCGGACACGGAGACCGGCGACGAGTCCGAGCGAAGCGGCACCGAGGGTTCTTCGGTGCCGGAGGCCGCGGCCGCCCCCACGCCGGCACCGGCCGGGCCCGACCCGAACCTGATGACCCACACCCTCGGGACGCCCGACGTCAGCGGCGCCACCTCGCTCGACCTCACCGGCGCCAACGCACCCGACCAGGCCTCGACCCCGACGCCCGCCGCTCAGGTGGCCGACCAGATCGTCCCGTTGCGCACGCAGGGCGACGGCGTCCATCGGATCGCGATGGAGCTGACCCCGGACGACCTCGGCACGATCGGCGTCGTCGCGGAGATCCGCAACGGCCAGGTCCACCTGCACTTCAGCGGCGCGAACGAGCTGACCAGGGAGACGCTCCGCGCCGCGCTGCCCGAGCTGCGGCAGCAGCTGGAGGATGCCGGATTCTCCGGTGCCGCGTTCGACTTCGGCGACGGCTCGCCGGCCGGCCAGAACGATCGCCGCGGATTCGGTGGGGCCGAACAGGGTTTCGGTAACCAAGCCGGTCGGGGTGGTCAGGGGCAGAACACGGGCGCCGAGAACACCCGGCCCACCGGCCAGCGGCCCGCGGGCTACGTCGAACCGACGACTCCCACCCCGGGCCGCCACGCCCTCGACCTCCAGGTTTGACGATGACTGCGTACCTCGACCACCACCTCGTCCGGTCCGCTCCCCGGTCGCCGGGGCTCCCGACGAGGCTCCCCCGCTCCTCCCAGAAACTCGCAGAGGTGGCCTCATGACCGCTCCGCTCGGCGGAACCGCCAACACCAGTGCCGCGCTCAACCAAGCGCTGGGCGCTGCGCCGTCGAAGCCGCCCTCGGCGGAACTCGACAAGGACGCGTTCCTCAAGTTGCTCGTCGCCCAGCTGAAGTACCAGGACCCGATGAATCCTGCGCAGGGCACCGAGTTCGTCTCCCAGACCGCGCAGTTCACCACGGTGGAGAAGCTCACCGACCTGGCCGACGTGCAGCAGCAGATGCTCACCGCACAGCTGACGCTCGGCGCGGCGAACCTCGTCGGCAAGGAGGTCACCTACAACGACGCCAACGGCACGCCGGTGACCGGCACGGTGAGCGGAGCGACGATCGGCACCAACCCGAGCGTCACCGTGAACGGGCTCTCGATCCCGATGTCGAGCGTCACCGGGATCGGCAAGGTCGGCGACACGGCGACCGCTCCGGCCGGCGGCACCGATCAAGGCGGCTTCACGCCGATCGGGGAGGCCGTCCCCGGCGCGACGACGCCGGGCGCCACGGGCCCGGGGGCAGCGCTTCCGGGCACCACGGCCCCGGGCACCACTACCCCGGGCACCACCGCCCCGGGCACCACGGCCCCGGGCACCACTACCCCGGGCACCACCGCCCCGGGCACCACGGCCCCGGGCACCACGGCCCCAGGCACCACTACCCCGGGCACCGCCACCCCAGGCACCGCAGCGCCGGGCACCACCGCCCCGGACTCGATGACCAACACCGGCACCGGTGTGACGACCGGGAGCCCGTCGCCGACCGTGCAGTCGCCGACCACGCCACCCGGCCCGATCACCTCGGGCACCGCGCCGGACGCCACCACGCCAGGCGCGTAGTCGTTCGCGCTACCGACGAAAAGGAACGTTTACATGCTGCGCTCGCTCTTCTCCGGTATCAGCGGTCTCCGCGCCCACCAGCAGATGATGGACGTGACCGGGAACAACATCGCCAATGTCAACACTGCGGGCTTCAAGTCCAGCCAGGCGGTCTTCCAGGACACGCTGAACCAGATGCTCAAGTCACCGGCCGCTCCACAGGGTGTGGTGCAGGGCGGAACCAACCCCGCCCAGGTCGGCCTCGGCGTTCAGCTGGCCGGCATCTCCACGAACTTCACCCAGGGCTCGGCCCAGACCACCGGCCGCAGCACCGACCTGATGATCACCGGCGACGGCTTCTTCACCGTGAAGACCGGCGAGGAGACGCTCTACACCCGCTCCGGCTCGTTCTCGTTCGACGCCGACGGCGCGCTGGTGACCAACGACGGCGCCCGGGTACAGGGCTGGGTCGCCAACGACGCCGGGGAGATCCCGTCGAACACGACGCCGACCGACCTGGCGCTGCCGATCAGCACGCTACTGTCACCGTCCCAGACCACCGAGGTGTCGTTCGCGGGCAACCTGCCCAGCGACGCCGAGGAGGGAACGGTCATCACGCCGTCGCTGACGGTGTACGACGGGTCCGGCAACCCGTCGGAGCTGACGCTCACGCTGACCAAGGGCGCCACGACCGACACTTGGGCGGTGGACATGAGCGACGGCAGCAGCGTCGACTACAACGCGTCCACGATCACGTTCGCCGAGGACGGCTCCATCCTGACGCCGGATCCGGCCGAGCTGACGTTCCCGGCGACGGCCGGCGACATCACGGTCGACATCTCCGGTCTGACGAATTACGCCGGTACGACCACCGTCGCCCCGCAGAAGCAGGACGGGTACGCGATGGGCTCGCTGCAGGGCTTCTCGATCACCAAGGACGGCCAGCTGGTGGGCTCGTTCACCAACGGCCTGCGCAAACCGCTGGGCCAGATCGCGCTGGCGGGGTTCAACAACGCCGCGGGCCTGGAGAAGGCCGGTGGCTCGATGTTCCGCTCGACGGTGAACTCCGGTGTCCCGCAGCTCGGCACGCCGGGCGGCGGCAGCCGCGGCTCGATCATGGGCGGCACGCTCGAGATGTCGAACGTCGACCTGGCCAGCGAGTTCACCAACCTGATCATCGCCCAGCGCGGTTTCCAGGCGAACTCGAAGATCATCAGCACGTCCGACGAGTTGCTCAACGACCTGATCAACCTCAAGCGCTGACCCGGCGGCGCGCGGCAGGCGTCTCCGCGTCCGACGGGGCCGGGTGCAACCGTCCGGGCGCGGCGTGGGTGCCGAACGGCGAACACGCCACGCGCGCACCGATGCGCTCCCCACGCTGGCCCGTTCGGGCGGTCCCCGGACCGCCCGAACGCGGCCGAACTCAAACCGTACGCACGTACTTTCCGCAACCGGGATCCAACCGGAGTGCGCCCGTACCGCGACTCCCGATTCCTCACGCGCGCGGGCGGTCGGCCGATGACTCAGTTGACAGGACTCAGGGAAGAGCCCGCCAAGACGAACTCCAGGACGGACCGACGTGATTATTGTGACGCGCCTGAACGGCCAGGAATTCGCCTTGAACCCCGACTTGATCGAGCGTGCCGACTGCACGCCCGACACGGTCATCACGCTCGTCGACGGAACGAAGTACCTCGTCTCCGAGTCGCTGAGCGACGTGACACGCCTGATTCGTGAGTACCGGGCATTGGTTATCGCCGAGGCCCAGCGGGCCATTCCGCCCACCAACACCCCGACCCTGACCGCCGTGGACGACGCTGCGCCGCAGACCGTTGTCCCGCTGCACCGCCGGGAGCGCTGATGGACCCCGCATCGATTATCGGGCTCGTCGTAGCCTTTGCCATCGTCTTCACCACGATCATCCTGGAAGGCGGCAGCATCGGGTCGATCTTCCTCGTCCCCCCGCTGCTGCTGGTGTTCGGTGGCGCGATCTGCGCCGCGATGGTCGGCAGCACCATGCAGGACACCATCGCTTTCTTCAAGAACTTCGTCGCCGGTGTCACCGCGAAAAAGGTGGACGCCGGCGCATCGGTGGACACGATCGTCAAGCTCGCCGAGCGTGCCCGTAAGGAAGGCTTGCTAGCGCTCGAGGACGCGATCAAGGACGTCAAGGACCCGTTCCTCAAGGACGGGCTGCAGCTGGCGGTCGACGGCACCGACCCCGAGGAGCTCCGGGAGATCCTCGAGGGGCAGATCGAGGCGAAGAAAAAGCGGGACAAGACCGCGGCCAAGTTCTTCACCGACCTGGGCTCCTACGCGCCCACCATCGGCATCATCGGCACCACCACCGGTCTGATCCACGCGCTGGAGAACCTGGCCCAGCCGGAGAAGCTCGGTCACGTCATCGCGGCCGCGTTCGTCGCGACTCTGTGGGGCCTGATGTCGGCGAACCTGATCTGGCTGCCGATGGCCTCGCGGATCAAGCGATTCAGCGAGCTCGAGGTCGACCAGATGAACCTCTCGATCGAGGGCATCATGGCCATCCAGGCCGGCGCCAACCCGCGTCTGGTCGCACAGAAGCTGAAGAGCCTGCTCCCGAACCCGGCGCCCGCCAAGGCGGCTGCCTGACATGTCCGGCGGCGGGGGCCACGGGGGCGGCAGACGCAAGAAGCACGAGGAGCACGAGGAGCACGAGAACCACGAAAGGTGGCTCGTCAGCTACTCGGACATGATGACGCTCCTGATGGTGTTGTTCCTCGTGCTCTTCGCCATGAGCAACGTCGACAAGACGAAGGTCATCCTGCTCCAGGAGGGCTTCAACCAGGCCTTCGGGACCAACACCGTCCTGCAGGGATCGAGCTCGGTGCTCCAGAGCAGCGCCTCCGACAGCGCCGGGATCGACATGGCGGCCGGCGCCGGCCCTGCTGGTCAGATGACCGAGTCGGAGAAGGCTCTGGTGAAGAAAGCGGTGTCCGCCGCAGAACTCGCCAAAGCCCAGGCACGGATGCTGGCGGCCGAGGCCGAGGCCAACAACCTCAGCGAGGCGCAGAAGAAGATCACGGCCGCGCTGAAGCAGAAGAACTTGCAGGGCGACGCCTCGTTCGCGATCGACGAGCGGGGGCTGGTCGTCACGATCGTCACGAGTTCGGTGGTCTTCACCGGCGACAGCGCGATTCTGCGCCCGGTCGGCCAGCGGATCCTCGACGCCGTCGGCCCGACGCTCAGGGTGCTGCCGAACGACATCGAGGTGGACGGGCACACGAACCAGTTGCCGGTGCCGACCGTCAACTACCCGTCGGCGTGGGAGCTGTCGACGGCGCGGGCCAGCGCCGTCGTCCGATACCTGAACCGCCTGGGAATAGCCGGCGACCGCATGCGTGCGGTGGGCTTCGCCGGAACCAAGCCGCTGATCAGCCCGAGCAACCCCGAGTCGGTGGGTCGAAATCGCCGGGTGGAGATCGTCGTGCTCTCCGACCTCCCGGACGACACCTCCTCGCTGCTGCCCGCGGCCGCGAGGACAACCTAGGCGCCGCCCGCATCGCGATCGCCCGGTCACCGAGCACAGTCCTTCGGTGGCCGGGCGCTCCCGTCGTCCGCCACGACCTCCGATCACTCGACGGAGACCGATTCACACGACTAAAGTGCGAAAAATGATGATCGGTACGTTCCATGGCAGATGACGACAAGGACAAGGAGAAGAAGAAGGGCGGCAGCAAGAAGCTGCTGATCATCATCGTGGCCGCGGTGGTGGTCCTGATCGGTGGTGGCGTCGGCGCCTACTTCGCGTTCTTCGCCTCGTCCGGCGAGGAAGACGCCCACCCCGAGCCGACGCCGAGCGCGGTCGTCGTCGCGGAAGCCATCACGGTGAACCTCGCCGACGGCCACTACCTGAAGATCGCGATCGGTCTGCAGACGACCACCGAGGCGCACGAGGCGGTGGATACCAGCAAAGCGCTCGACCTGGTCATCTCGCAGTTCAGCAACCTCGAAGTGGCCGAGCTCTCGACCAACAAGCAGCGGGAAGCCCAGAAGGCCGAACTGACCGAGAAGGTCGTCGAGGCCTACACCCAGGAGGGGCACGAGTACGTGATGGCGGTGTATTTCACCGAGTTCGTCATCCAGTGACGGACGCTATCGCCGTAAACAATTACATGGATCGCATTCTTCTCAGAACGCGAGTTCTCCGGTCGATCGGGACGCCGTGACTTCGTCGTCCGCGCCCGCCGGCGCCCCTCGCACCGCCGGCCGGATGTCACGGCGTTCCAAGGGCACCGGCCCGCAGCCGTACGACTTCCGCCGCCCGACGAAGCTCTCCCGGGAGCACGCGCGCACGCTGCAGATGACCTACGAGACGTTCGCCCGGCAGTACACGACGCTGCTGACGTCCAGTCTCCGGGCGATCTCGCAGGTGAACCTGCTCTCGATCGAACAGCTCAGCTACGACGAGTACATCGCTCAGATCGGGAACCCGACCCTGCTCACCATGGTGACGCTCGACCCGCTGCCCGGGATCACGCTGTTCGAGATGCCGGTCGACATGGCGCTCGCGTGCCTGGACCACCTTCTCGGCGGGCCCGGCGGACCCCAGCCGCAGCGGCAGCTGTCGGAGATCGAAACCGGGCTGTTCCGGAGCCTGCTCGACCGCATCCTCGGCGAATTCCGGTACTCGTTCGACACCGTCAAGAAGATCGAGCCGAAGGCGGGGGCGATCGAGTACAACCCACAGTTCGCGCAGGCCGCAGCCCCCTCGGATCCGATGGTCGTCGTCTCGCTGGAGATGAAGGTCGGCAGCCAGGAGTGCGTCGCCACGATGGGCCTGCCGTTCGCCGCGGTGATGCTGGCGCTGCAGAAGGTCGACGAGGGTCTAACGCTGACGCCGGCCGAGCGGCTCGCCAGAGAGCTGGCGCTGCGCAACGTCACCGGCAGCCTGCTGGGCGCCAAACTGCCGGTGGTGGTGCGGTTCGGTACGACCCAGATGTACCCCGAGCAGATCATCGCGCTGGAGCCGGGCGACGTCGTCACGCTCGACCACCCGGTCAACCAGCCGCTCACCGTCAGCACGTCCGGCATCACCTTGGCCCACGCCGTCCCCGGTAACCATGGCGCGCGGCTCGCGTGCCTGGTCGTAGACCCCCCGAGAGAGGACGCCAGGCGTTGACCGCTCCCACTGAGGCCGCAGCGAGTGTGCTCGCACAGGTCGGCGTCGCAGCTACTGCGGCGCTGCCGCTGCTGCCCGCGGTCGACCCCCTCACGGCGGGCGAGCCGCAGGTCGCCCCCGACACCGGTGGGCTGGTCGGCCAGGGCGTGCTCGCCAGCTTCTCCGGCGCGGCGCAGGGACAGCTGCTGGTCGCGGTCAGCCAGGACCTGGTGGACGCGCTGGCGCAGAGCCCGATGGGAGCGCTCGACCTCACCCAGGCCCTCCAGCCGGTCGCCGAGGCCGCGGCCGGCACCCTCGGGGCGGTCGTCGTCGAGCAGGGCATTCCGGTGCCCGATCTGGAGGCCGGACTCGCCGCGCTCGCCGACTCCGGCGATGCAGCGTTCGTCCTGCTCCGCGACGACAGCGGCGTCCGGGCGCTGATCGGGCTGCTGATCACCTCGGTCACCAGCACCGCGCAGTCCGGTGGTCCGGGTGGCTCCGGTGCCCCGCTGCGGCACGGGTTGGACCTGCTGCACGGCGTCGAGATGGACGTCACCGCCGAGCTGGGGCAGACCCGGATGACGGTGCGCGACCTGCTCTCGCTCGCACCCGGCTCGGTCGTGGAGCTCGACCGGCTCGCGGGCAGCCCGGCCGACCTCCTGGTCAACGGCCGGATGATCGGCCGCGGCGAGGTCGTGGTCATCGACGAGAACTTCGGAATCCGAGTCACCGAGATCATCACGCCGGACAGCGATCGGTCGACGGGGTCATGACGAAGGCCGGCACCGCATGATCGAGGTCACCCTGCGCGCGATCTTCTCGCTGGCGGTCGTCCTGTTCCTCATGTGGGGGCTGGCCCGTCTGGTCCGGCGTCCGCTCGGCGGACGCGTCGCCGGAGCGCTGGCGGTACTGGCCCGGCAGCCGTTGAGCCGCAGCGCGTCGGTCGCCGTCGTCAAGGTCGACGATCGCGCGCTGGTGCTGGGGGTCACCGACGCACAGGTGACCTACCTGGCCGAGGCACCACTCGCCGCGTTCGAGCGGCAGCCGTCGTTCGGCGAGGTCCTGGCGGACGCCCGCAGCGACGACGTGCTGTCGTCGCCGGCCGCGTCGGGCCGGAGCGGCGCCCGGCACGCGGCGCAGGAATCCGGGCGAGGCCCGTTCGCCGGGTCGATGCTCTCCCCGGCCACCTGGTCCCAGGCCGTCGAGTTCCTGCGCGATCGGGCGAGCCGCCCACGATGACTCGTCGGGCGGGGATGGTGCTCCTCGGCCTCGCCACCGCCCTAGCGATCTGGGGCGGCCCGTCCCCCGTGTTCGCAACCCCACCGCCCGACGCGCCCGGGTACGTCGCGGCCCCCGCCGGGCCGGTCGCCGTACCCGCCGCCCCGGTCGGGCCGGTCGCGGTGCCGGACACCGGGCCGGCCGCGGTGCCCGAGGCTCGACCGGCCGCGCCGACGCCGCCGGTACCGCCGGGCGGCCAGGTCACGGTGAACGTCAACAACGGGCCGAACGGCAAGCCGAGCACCACGATCACGCTGCTGATCGCGCTGACCGTGCTCTCGATCGCCCCGTCGATCCTGCTGCTGTGCACGTCGTTCACGAAGGTCTTCGTCGTGCTGAGCATCGTCCGGAACGCGCTCGGTCTGCAGACCGTCCCACCGAACCAGGTCATCGCCGGGCTGGCCCTCTTCCTGAGCATGTTCATCATGACGCCGGTGTTCAACCAGGTGAACGAAGTAGGCGTGCAGCCCTACCTGAAAGGCACCAAGACCCAGACGCAGGCGTTCAACGACGGCGTGAAGCCGATGCGGGAGTTCATGCTCAAGCACACCCGCAAGGACGAGATCGCGCTGCTCAACCGCGTCGCCGACAAACCACGCCCGAAGAACAAGGACGACGTCTCGCTGCCCGTGCTGATCCCGGCGTTCGTCCTGTCCGAGCTGCGGGCCGCGTTCATCATCGGCTTCGTCATCTTCCTGCCGTTCATCGTCGTCGACATGGTCGTGTCGGCGTCCCTGATGTCGCTGGGCATGATGATGCTGCCGCCGGTGATGGTGTCGCTGCCGTTCAAGCTCCTGCTCTTCGTCATGTCCAACGGCTGGACCCTCGTGGTGACCGCTCTGGTCGCCAGCTATCGGTAGGAGGCGCCATGACTGACGCGCAGATCCTCGAAATCGGCCTCTACACGATGACGGTCATCGCGAAGCTCAGCGCGCCGATCCTCCTCACGACGCTCGCCATCGGCTTCCTGATCTCGCTGTTCCAGTCGGTGACCCAGATCCAGGAGCAGACGCTGTCGTTCGTCCCGAAGGCCATCGCCGCCGGGGCGGCGCTGCTGCTCGCCGGCAACTGGATGCTGCAGGAGCTGGTCTCGTACACCACCCAGCTCTACGCCCGGATCCCCACGCTGCTCTCCGGATCCTGAGTCCCGGGCCTCCGCACATGACGTGGCAGTTCGACGGGACGGTCCTGGTGACCGTGCTGCTCGCCATGGTCCGGGCGTCGGCCTGGCTGGTCGTCTCGCCACCGTTCTCCGCGCCGATGGTGTCCCCGCGGATCAAGGCGATCCTCGCGCTGGCGATCGCGCTGTCGGTGGCACCGGCGCTCCAGGGCAAGGCGCCGCCGCTGGAGTGGGCCGCGCTGGTGTCGAGCGCGGCGCAGCAGGTGGTCGTCGGAGCCGCCCTGGGCTTCATCACCGCGCTCTACTTCACCGCGTTCCAGGTCGCCGGCGACCTGATCGACATGTTCGGCGGCTTCCAGGTCGCGATGGCGTACGACCCGATGGCGAACACGCAGACCGCGGTGTTCGGGCGCTTCTACAACCTGCTCGCGACGACGCTGCTGTTCGCGACCGACGGGCACGCGCTGGTGATCCGGGGTTTTGCCGCCTCCTACGACGCGGTGCCGCTGACCGGCATCCTCTCGTTCGCCACGCTCGGCAACGTGCTGAGCGAGGGCATCGGCGAGATGTTCCTCGCCGCGCTCCAGATCGCCGGTCCGCTGATCGCGGTGCTGTTCTGCGCCGACGTCGCGCTCGGCCTGCTGACCCGGGTGGCGCCGGCGCTCAACGCGTTCTCGCTGGGCTTCCCGGCCAAGATCCTGCTCACCGTGCTGCTGGCCGGGATCGCGATCGGCATCCTTCCGAGCATGGTCGCCGAGGTCGTCGACCGTGCCGTCGAGGCCGTCATGGCCGTCGTCCGGGCCTCGGGGAGGTGAGCTCCGTTGTCCGGTGAGAAGACCGAGAAACCGACACCGCAAAAGAAGAAGCAAGGTCGCAAGGAAGGACAGATCGCCCGTACCCCGGACCTCGGGGCGTGGGTCGGGATGCTGCTCGCGAGTTTCCTGCTGCCGATGGTCATCCGCAGCATGATGGAGCGCGCCCGAGGGGTGCTGGAGAAGGCCGCCTACGTCATCGAGAACCCCGATCCGCATCGCATGATCGGTCTGTTGCCGGACACGCTGTACGCGATCGTGATCCCGGTCGCGCCGCTCGCGGTCGGCATGCTGATCACCGGTGTCGGCTCGACCGCCGCGCAGGGCGGTCTGAACTTCGCGACGAAGCTGCTGATGCCGAAATTCAGCAAGCTGAACCCGCTGTCCGGCCTGAAGCGGATCGTCGGGCCGCACGCGCTGTGGGAAGCCGTCAAGACCGTCGTCAAGAGCGCGGTGCTCGGCGGCGTCCTCTACTGGTCGGTCAAGGACCTGATCCCGGTGCTGATGGGCGGCGGCCAGATCCCGAACGAGGTGATCATCCGCGAGGTCATCGACACCGTGGAGCGGCTGATCCGGTCGGCGGCGGCGGCCGGCCTGGTGATGGCCGCGGCGGACTACGCGGTCGCCAAGCGTCGGATCGACAAGCAGCTGCGGATGAGCAAGCAGGACATCAAGGAGGAGCACAAGCGGACGGAGGGCGACCCGCACATCAAGGGCCAGATCCGGGCGCGGCAGATGGCGATGTCCCGCAACCGCATGATGGCCGACGTCCCGAAGTCGGACGTCATCGTGGTCAACCCCACGCACTTCGCGGTCGCGCTGCGGTACGACCCGCTGAAGGGCGCGCCCCGCGTGGTCGCGAAGGGCAGCGGGACGATCGCGCAGAAGATCCGCGAGCTGGGCACCGAGAACCGGGTGCCGGTCATCCAGGACGTCGGTCTGGCCCAGACGCTCTACAAGGCCTGCGACATCGGGCAGGAGATCCCGCCCGACCTCTACGCCGCGGTGGCGACCGTGCTGGCGTTCGTCATGTCGCTGAAGGCCAAGGGGTCGGCGGCCGGCGTCCACCGTCTTCCCGCCAACCGGCGTCCACAGCTCCCGGCGGCGCCCACGTAGGCCCGCGCGGCGTGGATCTACGGGGAATTCGTCGCGGACGGCGCGGTTAGCGGATCGCGGCGGCGGTGGAGACCTGCCAGCCGATCGCTTCCAGGTAGCTCTTCGCGAGGTCCTCGAGCGACAGGACCCCGCCGACCGCGGCGAACGCCGTTCCCCCGGCCTCGTAGGCACGGACGGCGGTCAGCACCGCTCCGAGCTCACCCTTCTGGTCGATCAGCGCGGCCGCGACCTCGTCGGTCAGCGGCAGTCGCTCGGCCAGCTCGGCGGCGTCCACCCCGAGCAGGTCCGCGACGCCGGAGAGCAGGCCGACCGTGAAGCCGACGTCCGGGGGAAGCGCCGCCCGCGTCGCGAGGGTCTGGCACCACCGGCCACGAACCATCGGGATCGACAGGTCCGCCTCACCGGCCTGGGAGAGATCGCTGACGATCATCACCGCGAGCCACTGCCGCAGGCGCTCCAGCCCGAGGATGATCACCGCGTCCTGGATGGAGGAGATCCGGCGCTTCTGCCCCGCGGCCACCGAGTTGGTCGCCCGCAGGATGCGCAGCGCCAGGCCGGGGTCCGCGGTGATCACCGCGGAGAGCGTCTGCAGGTCGACGTCGGGCGTGGTCAGCAGCCCGAGTAGCTCCAGCTGCCGGGCGCGCGACGGGGTCAGCGTCTCCGCGGAGAGCACCTCCGGTCGGCCGAGCAGGTATCCCTGGAACAAGTCGAAGCCCAGGTCACGGGCGCGCTGGTAGTCGTCCTCGGTCTCCAGACGCTCGGCCAGGAGCTTGACGCCGGGCCGACGCTGCCGGGCGATCGCGACCCGCTCGGCGAGGACGTCCGGATCGATCCCGGCGACCTCGAACTTGAGGTAGGACGCGTACCCGATCAGGCGGTCGTGGCTGGTCCCCCAGACGAAGTCGTCCAGAGCGATCGCGTATCCCTGCCGGGTGAGCGCGGCGACGCCGGCGAGCACCGCGTCGTCGACCTCGACGGTCTCCAGGATCTCGAGGACGGCCAGCTCGGGTGCGAACGGGAGCGGCAGCTCGCCGACGAGGAACTCCGCCGTCAGGTTGACGAACCCCAGCTTGTCGCCGACCAGACGCTCCAGGCCGAACTCCGCGAACATGTTGACCAGCACGCGGCTGGTCGCGGCGGCGGCGCGCTGGGTCGCGATCGTCGCGCCCGGGGCGTCGCGGAACAGCAGTTCGTAGGCGACCAGGCGGCCGGCACGGTCCACGATCGGCTGCCGGGCCACGTAGAGCGTCCACGTGCCGTCGGCGACCGCCGAAGACGGCGCGGGGACTGGGTGCACGTCGTTGTCATCGGCGTGCGTTCCGCTCGATCAAGGGAAAGCGGTGGCGGCGCACCCGTCGTGCAACTCAGCGCACCGAAATTCTCAGGCGCGCGCGCTCACCGCCGATGGGACACAAGCCAGGACGGCAGCGGGGAGCCCGACGGATCGGGCATGTCGTCGTACCTGCGGAGCGCCGTGAACCCGAAGGCGTTGGGACCGTTCGTCGTCCCCGTCGGCATCGTGTCCATCATCGTGATGATGGTTGTCCCGATGCCGTCGTTCCTTCTGGACGTCCTGCTCGCGGCCAACATCACGCTCTCGCTGGTGATCGTGCTGGTGAGCCTGTACGTGACGCGTCCGCTGGACTTCTCGATCTTCCCGGCGCTGCTGCTGGTCGCCACGCTCTTCCGACTCGCGCTGAACATCAGCGCCACCCGGCTGGTGCTGCTCGACGGGTTCGCCGGCCACGTGATCGAGGCGTTCGGCCACATCGTCATCGGTGGCTCGCTCGTCATCGGCCTGGTGATGTTCATCATCCTGGTCGTCATCCAGTTCCTGGTCATCACCAAGGGTGCCGAGCGCGTCGCCGAAGTCGGCGCCCGGTTCACGTTGGACGCGATGCCCGGTAAGCAGATGGCGATCGACGCCGACCTGAACGCCGGTCTGATCGACGAAGGCGAAGCGCGGCGGCGCCGCGAGGACGTCGCCGCCGAGGCGGACTTCTACGGGTCGATGGACGGCGCCGCGAAGTTCGTCAAAGGCGACGCGATCGCCGCGATCGTCATCACGCTGATCAACCTGATCGGCGGCATGACGGTCGGCATCCTCCAGAAGGGCATGGCCCCGATGGAGGCGGTCAACACCTACAGCCTCCTGAGCATCGGCGACGGTCTGGTGTCGCAGATCCCGGCGCTGCTGCTCTCGGTGTCGACCGGTCTGATCGTGACCCGCTCGGCGACCTCCGGCGACATGGGGTCCTCGGTCGTCGCCCAGCTCGGGGCGCAGAAGCGGGCCCTGCAGATCGGGGGCGGCGCCGCGGTCGCGCTGTGTCTGGTGCCCGGCATGCCCAAGCTGCCGTTCCTGCTGCTCGGCGCCGGCGTCCTGCTCATCGCGCAGAAGCTGCCGGGGCCGGTCGAGAAGGCCGCCGAGGAAGCGGCCGAGCAGGCCGCCGCCACCGCGCCGACCGGGCCGGCGCCCGACTCGCCGGAGGCCCTCCTCGGTGAGATGCGGGTCGACCCGTTGGAGCTGGCGCTCGCACCCGACCTCGTCGACCTGGTCGACACCGCCGGCGGCGACCTGCTCGACCGGGTGCGCGCGCTGCGCCGGAAGGTCGCGCTCGAGCTCGGCATCATCATGCCGCCGGTACGCACGCACGACGATCTGGACCTGCCGCTGTCCAGCTACGGCATCCGGATCAGCGGCGTCGAGGTCGCCCGCGGGCAGGCGCCGCCCGGCACCGCGCTCGCGATCGGCGACGGGCTGGAGGCGCTGCCCGGGCGGGCCGGCCACGAGCCGGTGTTCGGCTTGGAGGGCAAGTGGATCCCCGCCGAGCTGCGGCACCAGGCCGAGATGATGGGCGCGACCGTCGTCGACCGGGCCTCCGTGGTGATCACGCACCTGGCCGAGGTGGTCCGGACGAACGCCAGCCGACTGCTCGGCCGCGAGGACGTCCGGGCGCTCACCGACGTCGTCAAGCGATCGCACCCGGTGGTCGTCGAGGAGCTCACCCCGGCGCTGCTGAGCATCGGCGAGATCCAGCGGGTGCTCCAGTCGCTGCTGGACGAGAGCGTGCCGATCCGCGACCTGGTGCGGATATTCGAGGCGCTCTCGCTCGCCGCGAAGGCGGGGAGCACGACGGACGGCCTGCTCGAGGCGGCGCGCGGCGCGCTCGGACCGGCGATCGCGAACCAGTACATCAGCGATGGACGCCTACCGGTGATGACGCTCGATCCCCAGATCGAACAGATGCTGCTGGAGTCGCTCCGCCCCGGGGAGGGCGGCATCCAGCTGGGCGTCGACACCGCCAGGGCGGAGGCGCTGGTCACCGAGGCGCACCGGCTGTACGACGCGGCGGAGCAGCGCGGTATCACCGCGATCCTGGTCTGCTCGCCGATTCTGCGGCTGCCGTTGCAGCGGTTGGTCCGGCTCGCGACGCCGCGCCTGCCGGTGCTGTCGTACACCGAGATTTCGGGCGTCGCCGCCCAGATCGAGACCGTGGGGGTGGTGGGCGGTGTCTACCCGGCTGTTGCTTGAGGGCCCGGATCTGGAAGAACTGCTCGCGAAGATCAAGGAGGAGCACGGCGCTGCCGCGAGGATCGTCTCCGCCGAGCGAGTGCGGAGCGGAGGGCTGGCCGGGTTCTTCGCCAAGCAGCGGTTCGAGATCGCCGTCGACATCCTCGACGTGGAGGAGTCCGCAACCGCGACGGTGGACGCGTCGTCCGAGGACGACGGCTCCGTCCCGCCCGGCGCGGACGGGCTGGCGGCGTTGCTGGCCCAGGCCGAGGCGCAGGAGCGTGAGCTGGACGAGGTCGAGCGAGCGCCGATGACCGCGGCGCGCTTCGCCCAGGTGCTGGCCGAGCGGTCCGCGGATCCGGCGGCCCGCCGGGCGGATTCCGCTTCCGGCCGCACGACCGAGCGCCGCGCGACCGAGCCAGCCGATGGCCAGAGCGCGGCCGAGGAGGGCGCGCGGGCGGCCGGGGCCCGGGCCGGCGGCGCGCCGCCGCGCGGCGCTCGTCCGGACGGAGCTGCGAACGGCGCCCGGAACCGAACCTCGAACGGGGCCGCGAAGCGGGGTGCGGCTGACCGGACCACGAACGGAGCCGCGACGAACGGGGCTCCACCGAAGGGGGCTCCACCGAAGGGGGCTCCACCGAAGGGGGCTCCACCGAACGGGGCTGGCGTGCGCGACGCCCTGCCGAGAAGGGCCGTGCCGAAGGGACCCGCGACGAACCGGGCGCCGGTTCTGGCGAGCCTGACCGACGGGCTCACGACCGGGCCGTCGTCGGGGCCGATCGCCGCGCGGACCGCGGAGCGGGCACGGCGGTGGGCCGCCGAGGCACGCGACGAGATGGCCGCGGAGGGTCGCCCGACCGGCGCCCCCGCCCGGCCCGGTGCTGCGCCGACCAGCTCGACGCGAACCGATCCGGCGGGTGTCCAGCCGGTGCGCCGGGATCTCGACGCGGCGGCGGCCGACCAGACGCCGGACGCCCGTCCGGACGAGCGCGCGCCTGGTGACACCGCTCCGGAACTCCGCGCCGTGGAGGACACGGTCAGCCACGACCGGCCCTCCCGGAGAGCGGCGTCCGCGCCGGTCGGTACGGACACACCGGAACACCCGGCAGAGGCCGACGTCCCGGACTACGGCGACGACGTCCCGGATCACGACGTGTCCCCGGACGACGCCCCGCCGGACCCGGACGCTGTCGCGCGGGCCCGGGCCGCCGGACGCGCCGCCACGGCCCCGACCCCGCGCACGGCCGCCGCCGAAACCGACGCCGACGCTCTCGAGCGACCCGCCGTGCGAACGGGCCCGACGCGCGACGCGCACCCCGTCTCACCGGCTCCCCCGACACCCGCCGCGACCACGCCCGCCGCGCATGCGCCCGCTGCCGGCCGGGGTGCCCACGCCGAGCCGGGGACCGCACACCGGGCGCAGGGCCTACGGACCGCCGGGCCGGAGCCACGCGGCGGGCCCGCCACCGGGACCGCGTCGGTCGCCGGCGCGATACGCCCGCCGGTGAGCGGCCGCGCGACCGTGCCCGCTGCCCCGCCTCACCCCGAGCCGGACGATCCGCCCACCGCCGTGCAACCCCTCCGCCGGGTGGAGCCCCGACGGGGAGCAGCGCGCGCCGGTTACGACCACCCGGCCGTACAGCTGGTCCGGACCGGCGTTCCGGTGCACATCGCGGCGCGCGCCGTCGGGCCCGATCCGTGGTCCGCGGTCGCGCGCGCGGTCGCCGGACTCCCCTACCCGCCGGGGCTGCCGTCCCGCGCCGGCGAGGTACTGGCGATCGTCGGCGACATCGAGGCAGCGCTGATCATCGCCGGTCAGGTCGCCGCCCTGACCGCAGGCATCGACCCGTCGGCGACGCTCGTCGCCGGGCCGATCGCGGGTACCGGTCTGCGCCGGTCGCACCGGATCTCCGGCCCGGAGGAGGCGATCCGCCGCGCCGCCGAGCTGCACTCGTCGGCCGGTCCGCGGATCGTGGTGGTGGAGGCGACCGCCGGTTCGCCGCTCACCCGCACCGCGTCGGTGACGTCCTCGGTCGACGCCTCGCCGCACGCGACGATCGCCGCGCTGGCGCCGACGCAGGTCTGGGCATGCGTGGACGCGACCCGGAAGAACGCGGACACCGCGCGGTTCCTGGACGCGCTGGACCGGGTCGATGCGCTCGCCGTCTACGGCGCAGACGCCACGGTCGAGCCGGGCAGCGTGCTGCACTTCGGGCTGCCCGTCGTCATGCTGGACGGTCGTCCGGCCACCGCGCGCCGATGGACGACGCTGTTGTGCGAGCGACTGGCCGGTGGGCCGCTGCCAAACGAGGGTGATGGTCCGATCACGTCGGTCATGCCGCTGGAACTGCCGGCCGGACGACGGGGCGCCCACGCCGCCTCCGTCGACGAGCCGCGGCGGCCGACGACGCACCGCGCGCCCGACGTCGAGTTCACCGACTATCTCCCGACCGACCACGGCGCCGCGGTGTTCGCGATGCCCCGGCCGGCGGAGGTCGAGCCGAACGGCCACGGGCACCGCCCGGCCAACGGCGGGGTGCGGCACAACGGTCACACCGTCCGGACCTGGTGGCCGGAGGACGACGAGCCGGACGGCCACTGATGTTCGCTCGGTTCTCCGTCCTGCTGCTCGCCGCAGTCCTCGCGGCACCCGCGCTCTGGCAAGCGTTCGTGGTCGGCAACCTGGAGGTCGACACCGCGCTGATCCGGTACCTGATCGCGGTGGTGCTGGCCGCGGCCATGCTGGGTTTCCTCCAGATGCTGTGGCGGATCTACCACCGGATCCAGCAGGAGCACGAGTTGCAGCGCAAGTTGGAGGAGCTGCGCGCGGAATCGGAGCGGCGACGGGCCGCCGCCGCAGCCGAGCAGAACGGCGACGACGGTCCCCAGGTCTCCGGCGCCGCCTGAGCCAGCCAGGCGGGGCGAACAGCCAAGTCAGGGCAAGCGTTCGGGGTGACCGCAGACGCGGTCACCCCGTTCCTCGTCGTGCCCTGTTCTCAGCCGGGCCTCACCGCTCAGCCGGGCCTCGTGCTCAGCCGGCTAGGGAGATCCAGAGCCGACCGGCGCCGTACCCGGCGACGCTGACCGCCAGGTCCAGCCGCGCACCGAGCGCGACCAGGCGGGCCTGGGCCTCCTGCGGCGCCGTTTCCCCCGGCAGGTAGACGCTCTCCTTCTCCAGCCGCAGGTGCGGCGTGCCCTCCCGGTTGAGCAGCGCCGCCATGATGTTGCACACCTCGCGGACGTTCTCACCGACCATCTTGGAGAGCTCGCCGTCCTCCACGCACGCCTCGGCTCCGCCCTTGGGGATCAGGCCGATCGCCGCCCCGATCCAGGCCGCCAGGGGTAGATCCATTCCGGCGACGCCAGCGATCTGATTCGCGTCGTCGACGTAGATCGCCACCACGGCCTTGTTCAAGTCGGCCGCGGCGGCCGGCGAGCCGTCGCCGACCGTGACGTCCTTGCCGAGCAGCTCCTCGAGCATGTCCCGGACGTCCTTCGGTGACGGCAGCTGTGTCGTCGCTTGTGTCATCGTCCACCCCCTGAGCCCATCGTGCGTCGTGTTGCGCCGCGACCGGCAGCGCCACACCGCGGCCGGTACCGGTTGCTTCTGCCAGCAAACCCGGTCCGGGGATCACCCCAGGATCGAGTCGAGGTTCTCCTTGAACGTCTCGGCTGTGAACGGCTTCGCGATCAGGAACAGCGCCCCGGCTGCGGACGCGGTGTCGCGCATCTCCTGGGTGCCCTCCGACGTCACGAAACCGAACGGCGTGTTGTTGCCGCTCGCACGGAGCGCCCGAATCGCCTCGATGCCCGTCATGTTGGGCATGTTCCAGTCCGACAGGACGAGATCGGGCTTCTCGTCGTTCGCCTTCTGGACGAGTTGGGCGCCGTCCTCGGCCTCGATCAACTCGAGCCCGTCGTAACCGGCCTGCCGGAGCGTCCGGGTGACGATCTGGCGCATCACCCGGCTGTCGTCGGCGATCAGGATCTTCATGCGGTCTCCCCCCCTTGCGGCTTTTCCAGCACGCTGACCTCCATAGGCTCACCCATCCAGGTCGCCTCAAACCGACAAATTTCGTCCCCTTCGAGCCAGGGGTCGTTGTCGGCGTTGTTGTGCACCTCGGGCAGGCCCAGCGTGCACGGCTCCGGGAGCAGGCTCTTGACGTTGCCCCCGATGACGTTCGCGAGCTCGCCCAGGGCGTCGTCGATGTCTCCGACGGTGACCTCGTCGGCCCCCATGCCGAGCAGAGCCGCGGCAGCCTCCTTCGACGCCGCGGTCGAGCACGACACCAGGACCAGTCCGTGCCACGCGCCACTGACCGCCACCCCGGCGACGACGTCGCGGGAGAGCTTGTCCGGCGGCAGCGGAACCAGCGGTTTCTCTCCGTCGGTATCGAGGTAAGAGGCCCAGACCTGCTCGGCGATCTGCTGCAAATCGTCGCCGGTGGGGGCCATCGTGGCGCTCACGCGTGTGCTCCGTCCGGGATCAACCCGAGCATGACCAGCTTGTCCACGATCGCGTCCGGCGTGAACGGCTTGATCACGTACTCGTGGGCTCCGGCGGCGAGCGCTCGGACGATCTGTCCGTGCTCGCTCTCGGTGGTCACCATCATCAGCGTCATCCCGCGGTACTTCTTGTCCGCCCGAACAGCGGTCACGAACTCCAAACCGTTCATTTCTGGCATGTTCCAGTCGATCAGGGCCAGTTCGGGCACCGCATCCAGTTCGGCGAGACGATCCATCGCCTCGCGTCCGTTTCCGGCTTCGACCACGTCGAAGTTCAGACCGGAGACGATGCGTCTGAGAATCAGTCGCATCGCTCGGGAGTCGTCGATCACCATGGCGAGCACTCGCCTCACCCCTTCCCCGTGACGCCGACCGGCGCCGAAGTACCGGTCCGCGGCCGATAGGCCGACGTCCGTCCGGTGACGACGCGCTCGAAGCCGTCGTCGATTCCCATCGTGGTCTCGGCGGCACCGAGGAAGAGCCACCCATCGGGCTTCAGGAGGTTGCGGATGCGCTTGAGCACGCCCCGCTTCGTCTCCACGTCGAAGTAGATGAGCACGTTCCGCAGAAACACCACGTCGAACGGCGGCATCGGCGGGAACGGCGCCGCCAGGTTGAGCCGCTTGAAGCTGACCGCCTTCTTGATCGGGGCGGCCACCTCCCACTCGGGGCCGACCCGGGTGAAGTGCTTGACCAGCAACGGCGCCGGCAAGCCCCGGTTCACTTCGAGCTGGCTGTACCGGCCGGCCTCCGCCCTGACCAACATCTCGGTGGAGATGTCGGTACCGAGGACCTCGTAGGTCCAGCCCGGCGGCAGGTTCTCCTTCAGCAGGATCGCCAGCGTGTACGGCTCCTGCCCGCTGGACGAGGCCGCCGACCAGACCCGCATGGTGCGCGACGACCCGCGGGACTTCACCAGCTGCGGGATGACCAGGTCGGTCATGGCCGTGAACGGCTCCCGGTCCCGGAACCAGGACGTCTCGTTCGTCGTCAGTGCGTCGACGATGCCCTCGCGGTCGCTGCGGCCGGCGGGGCCCTGCGCCCGGAGCAGGAACTCGGTGACCGAGGCCAGTCCCGCTTTGCGGGCCAGCGGCAGCAACCGGGCTTCGACGAGGTACTCCTTCCCCGGCTCAAGCACGATCGAGGCCTCCCGGCGTACCAGGCTGCTGACGAACTGGAACTCGTGCGCCGAGAGGCTCATCTGACCACCGCCAACCGGTTGGCTCGGCCGTGGCCGACGCGAGCGAGCAGAGTGTCGGAAATCGAGCCGAGCGGCACGACCGCGTCGGCGAGCCCGGCTGCGGCGACGGCGCCGGGCATTCCCCAGACCACAGAGGTCTCCTCGTCCTGGACCACTATTTCGCTACCGACTCGTGCGAGAACTTCACAGCCCTTCTTCCCGTCCTGCCCCATTCCGGTGAGCACCACGGTCAGAGCGTGCGCCCCGTAGACCGACGCCACCGACCGGAAGAGCGGGTCGACCGCGGGCCGGCAGGAGTTCTCCGGTGGGCCCTCGTGCAGCTTCGTGACCACCGAGGTGCCCCGCCGGATGACCTCCAGGTGCTTGTCGCCCGGCGCGATGTACACCGTTCCAGCCGTCAAGGATGTATCCGCAGTCGCTTCGACCACTTTTACTGCACTTGCCCGATCTAGGCGATCAGCGAACATCTTGGTGAAAATCGGCGGCATGTGCTGGACGACCACGACCGGCACCGGAAGATCCTTCGGGAAGCCGTGAACGACCTTGGCCAGCGCGTCCGGACCACCGGTCGAGCACCCGATCGCGATGACGTCGATCCGGGCTCCGGCCGCCTTGGCCGGCTTGGCGGTCTTCCCGGGCAGGCGCCCGGCATCCGCCGGCGGCGCGCCGACGGGGGGCGCCCCTACCGGCGGCCTCCCCGCAGGTGCGCCCGCGCGAGTCGGCGGGCCGGCCGGTGTGGCCGGTGGCACGCCGGGACGCGCCGGCGCGCCCGGCCGGGCGGGCACCGCACCCGGCCGCTGCCGGGGCGCGAGCGCGTAGATCCGCGGGATGAGCTGCTCGCGGACGCTCTGGATCGACTCCCGGACGCTGCCCACGTTCGCGGGCTTCGTGACGTAGTCGCTGGCACCAGCCGCAAGCGCTTCCAGCGTGGCGGACGCGCCGGACGCGGTGAGCGTGCTGAACATGATCACCGGGAGCCGCTTGTGCTTGGGGCGCAGCTCACGCAGGGTGCCGAGGCCGTCGAGCACCGGCATCTCGATGTCGAGGGTCACGACGTCGGGCTTCAGCTCGTCAATCTTGGCGAGCGCGATCCGCCCGTTCGACGCGGTACCGACGACCTGGATTCCCGGGTCGTCGGTGAGCGCGTCGACGATCAGACGTCGGACGACGACCGAGTCGTCGACCACCAGAACTGAGATCACACGCGCCGCCTTCCCGTACCGAGGCCCACGCCGCAGCCGGACGGGACACACCTCGGGGCCGTCACGGCGTCCCTATCGGTCGCGCGGTGACCAGGCTGAGGAATTGGTGTGACCGGAAGCACGTCCTACCCGGCGCGGCACCGGTGCGGGAGACCGCCGGGCAGCGCCGGAAACACGTCGGCCCGCGCCGGAGCGCGGGCCGACGTGTTTCCGGCGCTGCCCGGCGNGTTACGACCCGAGAGCGGACGGACCCAGGGTCGCCAGCACCGGTCCGAGTAGCCGGTGCGCGGTGGCCGCGTCGACCAGGTCACGCGCGGCCAGGGCCTGTACTGCGCCGCTCAGCAGGTTCCACACCCCGGCGGCCCGCTCGGTGACCGGGATCCCGCTGGTCTCCACTGCCTGCACGAGTAAGAACTGCCCCGCCGCCGCCTCGCGGACCCGCCCGGCGAGGTGGACCGCCCAGGACGCGGAGTGGATCGCGGGCGCCCAGCTCGCCGACTCGCGGCGCCCCGCCTCCGCCGCCTTGTAGAGCCGCGCACCGTCCTGCTGGCCGAGGCTCGCGACCCGGTCGATCAGCGCCCGCATCGACGAGCCGGTGGGCCCGAGCGCCACCTCGCGCTCCGGCAGACGACGACTCGCCGCCACCCACGGCGCGGCCAGCCGGCGACGAACCTGGGCGTCGAGTTCCTGGCGCAGGTACCCGGCCACGATCGCGTCGCAGATCACCGCGGTCGCTCGCGAGGCGGTATCCGACTGCAGCTTCGCCGGGCGGGGCGTCGGCTCCGCGGCGCGCTGGCCGGGCGGGAACTGGGAAGCCCGCTCCGGCTCGGAGCCGTCGGCCACCGCCCAGGTCCAGTCCAGGACGTCGTAGCGAACGCACTGCAGCAGCCCGTCGACGGTGCCCAGCGGTGCCCGCTGCAGAAGCCCCAGCGCCGCGCTGGCCCGCCGCTCGGCCGGCGTGCCGGGGTCGGTCGCGCGACTCAGCCCGGCGACATCACGGACCGTAGGCTGAACCGTCGTCGCGATCTCCACCGCAGCCCAGAGATCGGCACGCTGCGCGTCGTCGGCGTGATGCTCCGCGAGGATCGCCAAGTCGTCCGGCCCCAGCGCGAGCGCGCGCGTCAGGACGTCGGAGACGCCAGCCCCACCCTCGATGCGGGTGAGGTCGAAGCCGAGGACTGGGGCGCTGACCAGGCTGTACACGCAAGCAAGTCTGACACCCGTTCGCCGGTCCGCCAAGGCTTCGCACGAGCCCACCGGCGGGATTCGACTGTCCACAAAGGCAGAATGCAGGCACGCGCGAACGGCGGTGGTCACTCCACCGCCGTTCGCTGTGAACTACGACATACCGCTACGCAGCGTGTTGTGCATTCCGGCTCGTACGCACTGCTAGTGCCTGGTTGACCACTGCCGGTGACGTCAGGCGGCTTGCCCTCGTCCACCGAGATCGGTGATCACCTGCTCGGCATCCTGGGCGAACCGAGGGACGACGACCGCGAACGCGTGGAGCGGGTCGTTGCCCGGGACGCCCGGGTCCTCCAGCGGACCCAGCGCGCCGATCAGGTCCACCGTGCCGGACGGGGACGTCTCGTCGAGCGCGCCGAAATCGGACCGAACCGATCGGGTCAGCAGTGCGAGCAGCTCGGCCTGCTGGCTCACCGCCAGCCGTAGCGCCTGTCCCGCGTCCACCGGATCGGTGTCCGGGCGGGTCGCGTCCGCCTCCGCTGCGCTCCGCTCGGCGGCGGACGCGTTCGGAACCTCGACGTTCGACTGAGATGGACCCACGACGGACTCCCTCCGGACTCTGGCGGGCGCCACTCTCCCGCCAGCGTTCTTATCGCCGTCGCGCTTGCGGACCTGAGGAATCTCGGCAACCGCCTGCAGACACGCCGAACCGGTGACACCGCGCAGCGGTGCCACCGGTCGGTGCGCCCGGCAAGCCTTACCTGGTAGTCGCCTTCGACGCCGAGTCCACCGCGCGCTTCGCGTCCAGCGCGAGCATGAGCCGGCTGTCGAGCTTGAACGCGCCGATGATCAACTCGCGCAACGGCCCGGCCAGCGTGTCCGGCGGCGGTTCGAACGTGTCGTCCTGCAACTCGACCACGTCGCCGATCTTGTCGACGAGCAAGCTGATCGGCTCGTCGTTCTCGGAGACGATGACGTTCATCGACGGCTTGGACATGTCCCGGGGTTCCAGCCCCAGCCGCACGCCCAGGTCGACCGCGGCCATCACCTGACCGCGCAGGTTGATCAGACCACCGACCGATTTGTCCGCCAGCGGAACTCGGGTGTACTCGCTGAACCGCAACACCTCGACGACCTTGGCGACGTCGACGCCGAAGAGCTGGTCGGCGACCTCGAACGTCGTGTATTGGCGACTGGTCATGAGTCGACCTCCGGAGTGAGCAGCGCAGGGAGCCCTAGCGACCGAGCGGCGGAGTCACGGAGACTGACGGGAAGCACGGTCATACCGCGCTCATCTCCTCGAGCCCGCCGGTGTAGTTCTCCGCGTACTCGTCCATCGCGTCGAAGAAGTTGACGTCAGCCGCGAGGATCGCCTGCCGGACGTCGAGCATCTCGGTGACGCGCTGCTGGATGACGGCCGAGCCGGTGAGACCGGAGTCGTCCAGGTCGCTGTGCGTGGCGAGCGAGTCCTCGACGATGTCGACGATCTTCTCGACCGCGAGCGCGACGCTGCGGCCACGCTCGCTGTAGACCACCACCGGCACCGACTCGCCGTCCTCGGCGGGGTAGGCACCGAGGAGGTGCGCCAGCCGGACCAGCGGCAGGATCCGGCCGCGGTACTGCACGACCTCCCGGCTGCCGACCCGCTCGATCTTGTCGATCGAGAACTCCTCCAGTCGGGTGACCATGTCCAGCGGCACCGCGACGCGGCGGTCGCCGACACCGGTGATGAGCAGCCGGTTGCCGCTGCCGGCCCGGCTCTGCGCCTGCTGGTAGTCGGTGGCGAGCCCGGACTTCTCGACGGCCTGGGCGGCCAGCAGCGAACGGCGGGCGAGCGACTGGACGTCGAGGATGAGCGCCACCTTCCCGTCGCCGAGGATGGTCGACCCCTGGTAGACGCCGATGTCCTTGAGCAGCGTCGCGAGCGGCTTGACCACGATCTCCTCGGTGTTCAGGACGCGGTCGACCACCAAGCCGAACCGCCGCCCCTCCGCCTGGAGGACCGCGATGTAGACGTCCTTGTCGTTGGACCCCCTCGGCAGCCCGAGCGTCTCGTCGAGCCGGACCAGCGGCAGCAGCTTGCCCCGCAGCCGGTAGACCGGTGCGCCCGAGACGTGCTCGATGTTCTTGTCCGACGAGCCGTCGACGAAGACCAACTCGTCGACCGCGATCTGCGGGATCGCGTACTGCTCGGTGCTGCACTCGATGGTCAGCGCCTGGATGATCGCGAGCGTCAGCGGGATCGTCAGCCGCCAGGTCGTCCCCCGGCCGGGCGTCGAGTCGACGTCGACCGTGCCGCCGATCTTTTCGATGTTGGTCTTCACCACGTCCATGCCGACGCCGCGGCCGGAGACGTTGGTGACCTTCTTCGCGGTCGAGAAGCCGGGCTGGAACAGCAGCTGGAGGATGTCGGATGTCTCCATCCGGCTCAGCTGGTCGCGGGTGATGACGCCCCGGTCGAGCGCGGTGCTCGCGACCCGGTCGGGGTCGATGCCCGCGCCGTCGTCCGCCACCTCGACGACCACGTGGCCGCCTTCGTGGTAAGCGCGCAGCGTCAGCGTGCCCTCGGGGTTCTTGCCCGCGGCCCGGCGGACGTCCGGCGGCTCGATGCCGTGGTCGACCGCGTTGCGGACGAGGTGGGTCAGCGGGTCCTTCACCGACTCCAGGAGGCTCCGGTCGAGCTCGGTCTCCCGGCCCTCCATCGCCAGCTTGATCTGGCGCCCGAGCTGGCTGGACAGGTCGCGGACGACTCGGGGCAGCTTCGACCAGATCTGGTCGATCGGCTGCATCCGGGTCTTCATCACGCTTTCCTGCAGCTCGGACGTGATGAGGTTCAGTCGCTGGGTGGTCCTGGTCAGCGCCGGGTCGGACGTCTCGCTCACGCCACGGACCAGCTGGTTACGGGTCAGCACCAGCTCGCCGACCAGCCGCATCAGCGCGTCGAGCAGGTCGACGTCGACCCGGATGGAGCTCTCCGCCACGCTCCGGCGCTGCGGGACGTTTCCTTCCTCACCGGGCTCCGGACCACCGGCCGGTGGCGTCGCACCGGCGCGCGGCGCCGGGACCGGCGCCTTCGGCTCCTCGTGGAAGGGCTCCGGCTCGGGCTCCAGGTGGGCCTCGGGCTCGCCGGTGCCGTCCTCGGCGGTCGGCTCGGGCGCGGTCGCCTCGACTGCCACCGGCTCCGCGGGCGCCTCGTCGGCGGCCGGCGCGGGCTTGGGCTTGGGCTTCGCGGATCCGTCCTCGATACACGCGGTCACCGCTTCGATGGCGGGCTGGACGTCGATGTCGCCCTCGGCCCCGGTCTCCTCGATCGTGGTGAGCAGGGCCCGCACGCTGTCCACCATGCGGAGCAGCGCGTCGGCGCTCTCCACGTTCATCGACTGAGCGCCGTCCCGGAGCCGGGACAGCAGGGACTCCCCCGCGTGCGTCACCGTCTCCAGACGGTGGAACGCGAGGAAGCCGCTCGTGCCCTTGATGGTGTGGATCGTGCGGAAGATGCTCGACAGCAACTCGCGGGAGTCGGGGTGCTGCTCCAACGCGACCAGGTCCCGGTCGAGCTGATCGAGGTTTTCGTGGCTCTCGACCAGGAACTCTTGAACGATGTCGTCCAACTCGTCCACGTCTGTCTCCCTCTGCTCGTCGCGCCTTTGATCGACGCGATAGGGGTTCACCTGAGGGAAAGGCGCGCCCGGGCACTGACGAGCGACATCTGCACCCGTTTGGCTAGTATTAGGGATGGAATGCCCGTTCCCCGTCCAGGTCTGGAACGAGGCTCGACCGGGGGAGCGACGGCTATGAGCACGGTTCTGATCGCCGACGACGATCCGGACATCCTGGCGCTGGTGACCTTCAAGGTGAAACAAGCCGGTTACACCCTCATCACCGCGACCGACGGCGCCGCGGCGCTGGCCGCGGCCCGCGAGACCACACCCGACCTGGTCGTGCTGGACGTCTCGATGCCGCGGATGTCCGGGCTCGAGGTGTGCCGCGAGCTGCGCGCGGACGCGGCGACCGCGAAAGTGCCGGTGCTGCTGCTGACCGCGCGGGCGCAGGAGGCGGACATCGAAGCCGGCTTCGACGTCGGCGCCGACGATTACGTCGTGAAGCCGTTCAGCCCTCGCGAACTGGTAGCCAGAATTGCCGCCATCCTGGGGCCGGCCTGAGCGCCGTCCGGCGTGTGCATTTCCTTGTCAACGGCGGTGGAGCCCGCTCAGGAGAGCAACGAGCGGGTTAGGGCTCGCGCTTTGGCGGCTCGGATCGCGGCGTCGCGGGGGTCGGCGTCGGTGGACTCGTCGGGTGCGCCGACGGCGCGGGGCAGCACGAGCGTCAGCGTCGTCCCCTCCCCCACCGCGGAGCGCAACGTCACCTCCCCGCCGTGCCGCTCGACGATCGAGCGCGCGATCGCCAGCCCCAGCCCGGTGCCCTGGATCGCGCTCGCCACCGCGTTCGACGCCCGCTGGAACGGCTGGAACAGTTTCCGCTGGTCGTCGGGCGGAATCCCGATCCCGGTGTCCGCGATCTCCACCACGACCCGATCGGTCCGATCCGCACGCGTGACGACCCGGACGGTGCCCCCGGCCGGCGTGAACTTCACCGCGTTCCCGACGAGGTTCAAGAGGACGCGCTCCAGCTGACGCGCGTCGCCGGTCACCGCGAGCCCTTCCCCGGCCGCGCAGTCCAGCGTCAAGCCGGCGCCGGCCGCCACCGACGCGAATACACCGCGCACCGACTCGATCAGAGACCCGATCTCCACCCTGGTGGCCGTCATCTCCAGACTGCCGGAGCCGATCCGGGACAGCGTGAGCAGGTCGCCGACCAGCTCGCGCAACCGCTCGGCGTTGCGCTCCACCACGCGCAGGCTGCGTTCCTGTGCCTCGGTGAGCTCGCCCTGGTCACCGGAGAGCAGGATCTCCAGGTAGCCGAGGATGCTGGTCAGCGGCGTCCGCAGTTCGTGCGACACAGTGGAGATGAAGTCGGTCTTCTGCCGATCCAGGTCCCGGAACCGTTCGGCGAGCTCACGCTGGTGCCCGTACACCTGGGCGACGTGCAGCCCACGCCCGGCGTCGGCGGCGACCGCCTCGAGGAGTGCCCGCTCGTCGCTCGTCCAGGACCGCGCGGTGTCGGCCTGGGCCAGGACGAGGAGGCCGGACGCCTCGCCGTCGACGACGAAACCGGTCAGGAGGCACGACCGGGCACCGCTGGCGGCCAGGACGTCCGCCGCCAGCGCGAGGTCGGGAACGTCCGACCGGGAGTCGGCCGTCCGGTCCGCCCACACGCTGCCCTGCGGCCACGGCGTCGCCGCGGTCGCGGCCCGGAGCGCCTCGATCGGCGGCGGCGTCCGGCCTTGCCGGCTCCAGAGCCGATCCACGGAGCCGGCCGTGCCGCCCTCGGCGAGACGCAGGTACACGTGGTCGACGCCGAGCGCCGCACCGAGTCCGGCGACGACCACGTCGAGGATCGCGTCGCGGTCGAGCGAGCCGCGGACGTTGGCCCCGAGGTCGTGGGCTTCCTGCCGGATCCGGGCGCGGCCCGATTCGGACGAGCGCAGCCGCTCGCTCTCGTCGGCCAGGTCGTTGAGCTCCCGGACGACCTCCCGCACCTCCGGCGGGCCGGTCACCCGTCCACGAGCCGACCGGTCACCCCGGTTGAGGCGCGCGAGCGTCGTCCGGATGTCCTCCAGCGGCGCGACGAAGCGCCGACTGGTCCGGAGGCCCAGGACGAGCGCGACACCGGCGGCCAGCACCGTGAGCAGCGCGGTACCGACGTCGCTGATCAGGCTGATCGCTCGGAACCGGTCGACGACGGCCGCCCTCCGCTCGTCCAATTCGGCGCTGACCTGCGCATTCGCCGACCGCAGCTGGTCGAAGAGCACCTTGCCCCTGGCTACGGCGGCCGGGGACCGACCGACCGCCGAACTCGTCCCGGCGGCCAGCGGAGCGGCGAACGCCAGCCAGGCGTCCGCGCGGGCGACCTCGGTCTCGACCAGCGCGCGGAGCGTCTCGGTGTCGGCGGCGTCGAGCACGGCGTCCCGCTCGGCCGGGTAGCGCGCGACCCCGCTCCGGTAGGGCTCGAGGAACGACGGGTCCCCGGTCAGCTGGTAACCGCGCAGACCCGACTCGGCGTCGGTGAGGGCCTGGAGCAGTGCGGCGTTCGCCCCGGTAGCGACCGCCGCCCGCACGACCGCCGACTCGACGCTCGTCGCGAGGTACTGGCCGACGGCCAGGCGGGCACCGCCGAGTAGCAGGAGGAGTGCCACCAGCGCACCGAAGCCGGCTCGGAGGATGCTCGCCGTTGAGGTCATAGGCAGGGTGTTACCGCCCCTTCGTACCCGCGAGTCCGATTCACTCCATTTTATTATGTAACACGACACTTGCCAGGTGGGCGAGACGTGCCCGCACACTGGTGAGGTGATCTGTCCTGCCTGTCGCGAAGGACGCCACGCCGAGTGCCGTGGCGGCACTTGGTGTGCGTGTCAACACCGCCCACCCCGCCCACCCCAACGCCCAACAGGCCCCTCGACCGAGTAGTGCACAGCCCGCCCGAATCCGGGAAGAGCAAGCCTCAGCGGAGTGCGTTTCCTTCGCGCGCCAAGGCGCCTAGGCGGCTCAGGGCGCGGAGGTACTTCTTGCGGTAACCGCCGGCGAGCATCTCCGGCGTGAAGATCTGGTCCACCGGGCAGCCGGACGCGAAGACCGGGAGACTCCGGTCGTAGAGCCGGTCGACGAGGACCACGACCCGGAGTGCGGTGTTCTGGTCGGGGACGGCCGCCAACCCGGTGAGCCCCACCGCCTCGACGCCGTCGAGCAGCGCGCCGTACCGCGAGGGGTGCAGGCTCGCGAGGTGGCCGAGCAGCGTCGGCCAGTCGTCGCTGGTCGCCGCCGGATGCGCCTCCACCCGCTCGCGCACGACGTCCTCGTCGAGCGGCTCGGGCGCCTCGACCGCGTCCCGGTGCCGGTAGTCCGGGCCGTCCACGCGGACGGCGTCGAACTGCTGCGAGAGAGCCTGGATCTCCCGCAGGAAGTCCTCGGCCGCGAAGCGGCCCTCGCCGAGCTTGTCGGGCAGGGTGTTGGACGTCGCGGCCAGCGCCACTCCGCGCTCAACCAAGCGGGTGAGCAGCGATGACACCAGCACGGTGTCACCCGGGTCGTCCAGTTCGAACTCGTCCACGCAGAGCAGCCGCAGCGTCCCCAGCGCGTCCACGGTGCCGGCGAATCCGAGGGCCCCGACCAGGTGGGTCAGCTCCACGAACGTGCCGTACCCGGCGGGTTTCGGCGCGGCGTGCCAGAGCGAGGTGAGCAGGTGCGTCTTGCCGACGCCGAAGCCGCCGTCGAGGTAGATGCCCGGACGCCCGGCCCGCGCGGGCGCCGACCGCCGGAACAGGCCCTTGCGCGGCGGCGGAGCCGACAGGCGCTCGGCGAACCCGCGCATCGCGGCGAGTGCGGCGGCCTGCGAGGGCTCCTGGGGGTCCGGCCGGTAGGTCTCGAACCGCGCGGCGGCGAAGCGGGGCGGCGGGACCAGTTCGGCGACGAGCCGCGCGGGCGCGACCTGCGGCTGCCGGCCGGAGAGCCGGCGGGGGCGGACGTCGACTGCGGGCTCGGACACGGTACGAGCCTACGGTCGCGCGCCTTCCCGGCCCACCGGGCGCCGCGATGACCTCCGGCACAGCCCGGGCCGCCGGAGTTCTGGCGGCCACTTCCCGAAGCGCCCGCAGCATGCGGCGCGGCGCGCAGACCGGGCCGGTGGTGGGATGGGGGCATGCGCGCGCTCTATACCCACTCCTGCTCGGTCGCCCCGGACGTCGAGTTGGACGGCGAAGCGCTGGAGCGCCTGTACGCGACCGACCGGAGCACTCCCCGGCTGCGGATGAACTTCGTCGCCAGCGTGGACGGCGCGGTCAGCGTCGACGGGCTCTCCGGCGGCCTGTCGGGCCCCGCCGACAAGCGGGCGTTCAAGGTTCTGCGCGGGTGGTGCGACGGGCTCGTCGTCGCGGCCGGCACCGTGCTCGCCGAGGACTACGGCCCGGTGACGCTCGACGCCGACCGGCGCGCCCGCCGGGTCGCGGCCGGACTAGCGCCCACGCCGACGCTGGTCGTGGTCTCCGGCTCGCTGTCGATCGGCCCTCTGCACGCGTCGCTGGCGCAGGCGCCGGTCCGGCCGATCGTGGTGACCCGCCCGGACGCCCCGGACGACCGGCGCCGGGCGCTGGCGGAGGTCGCGGACGTCCTCGTGGCCGGCGAGCCGGGGGGCGGCGTCGACCTCGCGGTTGCTCTGGACGCGCTGCACGAGCGCGGGCTGAGCCAGCTGCTCTGCGAAGGCGGGCCGCAACTGTTCGCCGCTCTCACCGCTGTGGACCGCGTCGACGAGATCTGCCTGACGCTGAGCCCGCTGCTGGCCGGCGGCGGTCCGGGACGGATCAGCACCGGGGTCGGAACGGCCGGCGCACGTGGGTTGACCTTGGCGCACGTCGTCGAGGACGCGAGCGTGCTTTTGCTGCGCTATTGTCGCCCGTCTCTGCTTCACTGACGGCCATGAGTCCTGGTGCGGGCAGTGACGACAAACCCATGGACGAGGTACCGGCCGAGCCCTGGTCCCTCCCGGTGCCGCCGCCGGTCGAGCCGATGCTCGCGAGCCCGGCGAAGGGCATCCCGGCCGACGAAGGCCTGCACTACGAGCCCAAGTTCGACGGGTTCCGGTGCATCATCTTCCGCGAGGGTGACCGGGTCGTGCTCGGCAGCCGGGGCGGCAAGGAGCTGCAGCGGTACTTCCCGGAGGTCGTCGAGGAGGTCCGCACCGCGCTACCCGAGCGGTGCGTCGTCGACGGCGAACTGGTCGTGATCGTCGACGACCGCCTCGACTTCGACGCGCTGGCGCAGCGCATCCACCCGGCGGCGTCCCGCATCAACCTGCTGGCCGAGCAGACACCGACGCACTTCATCGCGTTCGACCTGCTCGCGGTCGGCGACGAGGCGCTGATCGAGCTCGGGTACGCACGTCGGCGCGCGCGGCTGGCCGAGCTGTTCCCGCCGGACGGCGGTCCCGCCGGTCCGCGGACGCACCTGACACCGGTGACCACCGACCCGGAGACCGCCCGCTCGTGGTTCGAGAGGTTCGAGGGCGCCGGGCTCGACGGCCTGATCTGCAAGGCCGCCGACGGGCCCTACGAGCCGGGCAAGCGCACGATGCGCAAGGTGAAACACACCCGCACGGCCGACTGCGTCGTCGCCGGGTTCCGCTGGCACAAGTCCGGTCCGGTGGTCGGCTCACTGCTGCTCGCCCTCTACGACGACGACGGTCACCTGCACCACGTCGGGGTCTCCGCGTCGTTCACCGCGAAACGACGTCAAGAACTGCTGGACGAGCTGGCTCCTTATCGGATGTCCGATCTCTCCGAACATCCGTGGGCCTCGTGGGCGGCGCAGACCGCCCCTGTCCCCGGCGCCCCGCCGACGCCGGGAGCCGACCCGACCCGGATGCCCGGCGCGCCCAGTCGCTGGACCGGGAAGAAGGATCTGTCCTGGGAGCCGCTGCGGCCCGATCTGGTCGTGGAGGTGGCCTACGACCACATGGAGGGCGAGCGATTCCGGCATACCGCGCGTTTCGAGCGCTGGCGCCCCGACCGGGAACCCCGTTCATGCACTTATGCTCAGCTCGACCGTCCTGTCCGGTTTGACCTGGAACGCGTATTGAAGGGTTCCCCGTGACGCTGCGCCGCGCCCCCCGGCTTCCCCTCCTGATCTTGAGTCTCGTCGCCGCACTCGGGGTGTCCGCGTGCGGAGCATCGACCGCCGACGGTGAGTGGCGGTCGGTTCCGCGCGCCGACGCGTCGACCGCGGCGAGTCCGCCGGCGGCTCCGTCGGCGCCGGAAGCCGGCGCCGTGGCGTGGCAGGACTGCAAGGCGGAGATCGAGCGATCGATCGGTACCTCGTTGTCCGGCGTCCGGGTCGACTGCGGTGCGGTGAAGGTCCCGCAGAACTGGGCGAACCCCACCGGCGAGACGATCGCGATCGCGCTCGTCCGGGTCCGCCGGCTGCAGCAGCGGAACCGGATCGGCTCGCTCCTGGTCAACCCCGGCGGCCCCGGGGCGTCCGGCATCGAGCTCGCCGCGCAGACCCCGCTGTTCCTGCCCGGCGAGGTGCTCGAACGATTCGACGTCGTGGGGTTCGACCCCCGCGGCGTCGGCCAGTCCGCTCCGATCGACTGTCTCTCCGCGACCAGTAAGGACGCGGTGACCGCGGCCAATCCCGACCCGGCACCGGCGGCGGAGTTCAACCAGCAGGTCAAGCTCTGGCGCTCGTCGATCGACCCGTGCGCGACGAAGTACGGCCCGAGCCTCGGGTACTACAGCACCGAACAGACCGCCCGCGACATGGACGCGATCCGCGCCGCGGTCGGCGACACCAAGATGACCTACCTCGGCTACTCCTACGGGACGCTGCTCGGCGCGGTCTACGCGCACCTCTACCCGACTCGGGTGCGCGCGTTCGTTCTGGACGGTGCCGTCGATCCGAACCTCGACGGAATCACCGCCTCGGAAGGGCAGGCGGCCGGGTTCGAGAAGGCGTTCGACAACTTCGTCGCTGCTTGCCGGGCGAAGGGCGCCGGCTGCGCGATCGGTCCGGAGGCCCGGCGGACCGTGCACAACGTCCTGATCAACGTGGCGAAGAAGCCGGTGCCCGGCGTCGGTGGCGAGAAGCGCACCGCGACCACCGGGCACGTGCTCTCGGCGGTGACCGCGGCGCTCTACGTCAAGGCGCAGTGGCCGACGCTGGAGAAGGCCATCGCGGACATCGCCAAGGGCGACCCGTCGACGGTGTTCTCGCTCAGCGACAGCTTCACCGGCCGGAACGCGGACGGCACGTACAACAACATGACCGACGCGTTCACCGCGATCGGCTGCACGGACGAGCGGAACCCGCCGACCCTGGACCAGGTCCGGAAGCTGCAGACGGAGTGGCGGCGGAAGTACCCGCTGTTCGGGGCGCCGCTGGCGATGACGCTGCTCAGCTGCGCGGTCTGGCCCGGTACGCACGACCCGTACCCGGTCGGTGCGGCGATCGGAGCGCCCCCGATCGTGGTCGTGGGCACCACCGGCGACCCGGCGACGCCCTACGCCAACACCGCGAAGCTGGCGAACGAGATCGGTACCGCGCACATCGTCACGTGGCAGGGCGAGGGCCACACCGCGTACCCGCAGACCAATTGCGTCCGCGAGAACATCAGCAACTACCTGATCACCACCGCTCCACCCCCCGACAACCTGACCTGCCCGGCTAACTAGCGCCCGTCCAGGGCGGGCTCCACCGCCGTTGTTCATCGACAGCGCACTCGGGATGGGGGTCTCTGCGGCCGCAGAGACCCCCATCCCTAGCGCCGCACGGTTACAGATGTGTCGTGAACCAGGTCGTGGCGTGGGACGCGACCGCCTCCAGGCAGCCGGGCTCTTCGAAGAGGTGGGTTGCGCCGGGGACGACTTCGACGCGGGCCAGCCCGCCCAGCGAGTCCGCGGCCTGCCGGTTCAGCTCCAGCACCGGATGGTCGAGCGCCCCGACCACCAGCAGCGTCGGCGCCGCCACCGTGGTGAGCCAGCTGCTCGCGAGGTCCGGCCGGCCGCCCCGGCTCACGACCGCCCGCACCGTCTCCGGACGCTCCGCGGCGGCGGCGAGCGCACCGGCCGCACCGGTGCTGGCCCCGAACAGCCCGAGCGGCAGTCCCTGCGTCTCCGGGTGGGTTATAACCCAGCCGACCGCGTCGTCGACCCGGCGGGCCAGCAGGTCGATGTCGAACCGCACCCGGCGGGTGCGCTGGTCTTCCTGCTCCTCGGCCGCGGTGAACAGATCGACGAGTACCACCGCGAACCCGGCGCGGTAGAGGGCCTTCGCCACCTGGCGGTTCCGCGGGCTGTTCCGCGAGCTCCCGGACCCGTGCGCGAACAATACGACTCCTCGCGCGGACTCCGGCCGCCCGAGCACCCCCGCCAGTTCGGCGTCGCTGACGCGCACCAGTACCTCGGTGACCCGCTCCTTGACATCCGTCCGGTCGCCGCCGCTCGCGCCCGATCGTCCGGAGCCGCTCTGCGGGTGGCTGTGCGGGGACAGGGTTCGTTGCGGCCTGGTGAATGGGGTTCGGGCCTGCTCGGGCATGCGCGCCTCCTCGAGGGCGGGTCGCACCGGAGTGCCGGTCACCTTGAGCATGACCCGCGACTGTGGCCCGCGTCACCACCCGCGCCCGGAAAACAACCGGGACTGGTAAGCACGCGCGCCACCGTCGCGCGGCCCGCGCCGATCAGCGGATGGGTGGCTACTCGGCCGCGGAACGCTTCTTCGCGCGACTGGGCTGGACGCGCATCGGCTCGCCCTCCATCTTCGGGTAGTTCGGGGGGTACGGCGCATCGCCCAGGTCGTGGTCGCGGGCGTCCCGCTCGGCCCACTCCAGCAGCGGCTCGATCCCGACCGCGACGTCGTCGATACCTGCGTGCAGGTCACCGAGCTCGGCGAACCGCGGCGGAACCGTGCGGATCGTCAGATCCTCGCTCTCGACGTCCGACAACTCGTCCCAGGTGATCGGTGCCGAGACGAGTGCGCCCGGCCGGCCGCGCAGGCTGTAGGCGCTGGCGATCGTGCGGTCGCGGGCGTTCTGGTTGAAGTCGACGAAGACCCGCTCGCCCCGCTCCTCCTTCCACCACGCGGTGGTGGCCAGGTCGGGCACCCGGCGCTCGATCTCACGGGCGAACGCCAGCGCCGCGCGTCGTACGTCGGTGAACGTCCAGTCGGGCCGGATCCGGACGTAGATGTGGAGCCCGCGGTTACCGGACGTCTTCGGCCAACCGGTCCAGCCGAGTTCGCCCAGGACCTCCTGGACGACGCCACCGACCCGGCGCGCCTCGGCGAGACCGGTGCCGGGCTGCGGGTCGAGGTCGATGCGGAGTTCGTCGGGCTGCTCGGTGTTCGCTCGTCGCGAATGCCACGGATGGAACTCGACGGTCGACATCTGTACCGCCCAGGCCACCGCGGCCAGTTCGGTCACGCAGAGTTCGTCCGCGCTGCGTCCGCTCGGGAACCGGACCTGGACGCTCTCCACCCAGTCCGGCGCGCCCTTCGGCAGGCGCTTCTGGTAGATCTTCTCGCCCTCGGCGCCGCCGGAGTAGACGCCGTCCGGGTAACGGTGCAGCATGCAGGGCCGTTCGCGCAGTGCGCGGACGATGCCGTCGCCGACCGACAGGTAGTAGTTGACGATGTCGAGCTTGGTGACGCGCGGCTCGTCGAAGTAGACCCGGTCGGGGTTGCTGATGCGCACCGCGCGGTCGCCCACCGTGATCTCGACCGCCGGTGACGCTGCTCGGGACGCCATAGCAGCACGGTACAGGCGGGACAGGCCGCGGGCGGATAACTGGTGTCGATCCGTCTGTTTCGGTGGTACGACTGTGTGCTGACCCACCCGTACGGCTGCTCCACATCGCTGCCCCGCTGCCTCGGCCCTCCCGGTGCACCCCGCTGGTCCCGCGAAGCCGTTTCGGCCAGGGCCGTGGGCGCGATCACCGGAATTTTCGGCGCCACCAATCCCCTTTCAGGTGCAGGATCGAAATAAAAAGTTGGTTTAGGCAACCTCATTGCGGAGGCTGCCCGGAAACCTCGTGACTCCACCGCGTCCTCACGGTGGGTGAGCGGAAGGACAAGCGTCGATGAGTTACCTCGTTGCCGACCGATCTACGGTCGCCGACCGGTTACGACCCGTCATCACGACCATCTTCGGCACCGAGCCACCCGTGCGGATCCGCACGTGGGACGGCAGCACGCTCGGCCCCTCGGACCGCGACGGCGGCCCGACGTTGGTCGTACGGAACCGTCGCGCGCTGCGGCGACTGGTCTGGTCGCCGAACGAGGTGGGCATGGCCCGCGCGTTCGTCGCCGGCGACCTGGCCGTCGAGGGCGATTTCATCGCCGCCCTCGATCAGATGCTCCACCTGTTCGACTCCACCAACGGCATGCACCTGACCAGTCAGGACAAGCGGACGATCGTGGCGGCCGCGCTGCGGCTCGGCGCGATCGGCAGCAACCCACCCCCGCCACCGGAGGAGATGCGTCCGACCAGCGGCCTGCTGCACAGCGTCCGCCGGGACGCCGCGGCGATCGGCCACCACTACAACGTCGGCAACGATTTCTACCGGCTGGTGCTGGGCGACTCGATGACCTACTCGTGCGCTTACTGGCCACAGCTCGACGACCCGTCCGCCACCACGACGCTCGAGCAGGCGCAGTGGAACAAATGCGAGCTGATCGCCCGCAAGCTGGGCCTGAAGCCGGGCATGCGGCTCCTCGACGTGGGGTGCGGCTGGGGCACGATGGCGATCCATGCCGCCCGCGAGTACGGCGTCCAGGTCGTCGGCGTCACCAACTCGCACGAGCAAGCAGTCGGCGCGGCGAAGCGCGCCGCGGCGGCCGGCGTCGGGGACCTGGTCGAGATCCGCGAGCAGGACTACCGCGACGTCGATGACGGTCCGTACGACGCGATCTCCAGCATCGGCATGGCCGAGCACGTGGGTACCGACCAGTGGCGGGACTACGCGAGCCTGCTCTACGGCCTGCTCAAGCCGGGCGGCCGGCTGCTCAGCCACCAGATCACCCAGCCGCCGAGGGTCACCGAGAAGATCGAGTCCCACCGGAAGGGCAAGCCCGAGCGGACGTTCATCACCGCGTACGTCTTCCCCGACGGTGAGCTGCAGTCGGTCGGCTGGATCTCCGACCAGCTGGAGAGCGTCGGATTCGAGGTCCGCGACGCGGAGTCGCTGCGTGAACACTATGCGCGGACCCTGCGCGCCTGGGTGACCAATCTGGAGGACCACTGGTCCGAGGCGGTCGAGCTGACCAGCGTCGGCCGGGCTCGGGTCTGGCGCCTGTACATGGCCGGCTCGGCGCTGGCGTTCGAACGCAACCGGATCGCGATCCACCAGGTACTCGCCGTCCGTCCGGATCGGAAGGGCCGCAGCCACATGCCGCCCACGCGGGCGTCGTACGCGACCGCGGACTGAGGCACCGCTCGTCCGATCGGACCGGGTCCCGGGGCCCCGTTCGGACGACCCGGGGTGGGCGCCTCGTGCGCCCACCCCCGCACCGGTGTGATCCGGAGGTACCGTGTGCGCTCGTGGGACGCAACCGCACGCAGGGGAGGCATGCACACCGGGTGCGCCATGTGCGGACGACGCGTCCCCAGCGACATGTCCGACGCAGCGAGCTCGCACAGCTGTTACGGAAGCCGTCGTTCTACCTGCCCTCGGCGGTCCCGGCGTTACTCGTCGCGATCGCGCTGACCGCCACGGCCACCTCGTCGACGGTCGGCACCTCGTCGCGCCCCGCCGACGTCGTGATCAGCCAGGTCTACGGCGGCGGTGGCGAACCGGGCTCGATCTGGACCGCCGACTTCGTCGAGCTGACGAACCGGGGCGACGAGCCCGTCGACGTCACCGGCTGGAGCGTGCAGTTCGCCCCGCCGCGCGAGCGCTCCTGGGGCGTCACCCGGCTGTCCGGCCGGATCCCGGCCGGCGGGCGGTACCTGATCGCCGAGGCCAAGGGAGTGAACGGCTCCACCCGGTTACCGCAGGCCGACGTCGCCGGCTCGCTCGACCTCGGCTCGACCAGCGGCAAGGTGGCGCTGGTCCACAACACGACGCCGCTACGCTGCGTCGCGAGTTGCACGACCGTCGACGGCGTCCGCGACTTCGTCGGGTACGGCAGCGCTGACGACTCCGAGGGTCGCCCGGCGCCCGCACTCTCCAGCACCACCGCCGTGGTCCGGCGTGACGTCAAGGTCCCGACCACCGGCGAGAGCACGTCGAGCATCGAGGACGACCCGGGCGGTCCGGCGGGCGTCGAGGGCAGCCAGGACCTGGCCGACGACGTCCCCGGCCTCACCAACTCCGGCGGCGTCGACACCGACGACAACGCGGTGGACTTCGTGGTCGCGACGCCTGCGCCGCCGGGCGGACAGGGTGACTCGGCGGGCCGCACCGCACGCATCGCCGACATCCAAGGCCGCTCGCACATCTCACCGCTCGCCGGGCGCCTGGTCGCCGCCGTGCCCGGCCTCGTCACCGCGGTCGGTCGGACCGGGTTCTGGATGCAGGATCCCGAGCCCGACAGGGACCCGGCGACCAGCGACGGCCTGTTCGTCTTCACCGGCGCCGCGCCGCGCGTGCAGAGTGGGGATACCGTCCGGGTGGCCGGCACCGTCACCGAGTACCGGCCGGGCGGCACCGCGGGCGCCAACAACCTGACCACGACCGAACTGGTCCGGCCGACGGTCTCCGTGATCTCCGGCGCCGCACGACGGCCGGTCCCGGCGCTGATCGGCCCCGGTGGCCGGATCCCGCCGACCCAGGTCCGCACCGACGCGCCCGGCGACGTCGAGAACGACGCGCCGTTCGCGCCGACCGCCAACGCTCTCGACTTCTACGAGTCACTCGAAGGAATGCTCGTCCGGGTGGTCGACCCCGTCGTGGTGGGGCCGACCAGCCTGACCGGGCAGCTGCCGGTTCTGCCCGGCGGGGCCGGCTCGCCCCGGACGAAGCGCGGCGGGCTCCGCTACACCCCCACCGATCCGAACACCGAACGGGTGCTGCTCGACGACTTGCTCGCACCGCTGCCGGTGGCGAACGTCGGCGACCGGCTGCGCGGCCCGGTGGACGGCGTCCTCGACTACGGCTTCGGCGACTACCGGCTGGAAGTCCTGACCACGCCGGAGAGCACCAGCAGCCGGATCACTCCGGAGACCGCGCGGCCGGCGGCGCCGACCGACCTCACGGTCTCCAGCATCGACATCAGCTCGGTGAGCCTCACCGGTACGGCGTCCCGGGGGCGACAGTTGGCCACCACGGTCGTGCGCGGCCTGCGGTCGCCCGACGTCCTCGCGGTCGAAGAGATGCCGGACGACGACGGCCGCGCCTACGACTCGCAGGTCGGCGCCGACGACGGCTGGCGTGCACTGGTCGGCGCGATCCGCGCCGCCGGTGGCCCCCGCTACTCGTTCCGGCAGATCGACCCGGTCAGTGGGCGGGACGGGTCCGGACCGGAGAACCGGCGCCTCGGGTTCCTCTACAACCCGGCCCGAGTGACGTTCGTCGATCGCGGTGCCCCGGACGCCACGACGGCTACCCAGGTCACGTCCGTCGGCGGCAAACCCGCGCTGTCGCTCTCCCCCGGGCGGATCGCCACCACCAGCCCGGCGTTCATCGATGCCCGCAAGTCGCTCGCGGGCGAGTTCCGGTTCCGCGGCCGGACCGTGTTCGTGGTCGCCAACCACTTCGTCTCCGGACGCGACGAGTCGCTGTTCGGACGGCACCAGCCTCCGCAGCGCATCTCCGAGGAGCAGCGCGGAAGTCAGGCCTCGGTCGTCCGCGCGTTCGTCGACACGCTGCTGAACTCCGATCCGGACGCGGCGGTGGTGGTCGCCGGTGGCATCGCCGACCGGGAGAACACGCCCACGCTCGGCGTCCTGACGGCCGGCGGCGGTCTGCTGGACCCGGCGGCGAAGCTGACCCCCGCCGACCGGTACAGCGCGCTGCTCGAGGGCAATGCGATGCTGCTCGACCACGTCTTGGTGAGCCGCGCGCTGAGCGGTACCGCGGTGGACGTCGTCCATGCGCAGAGCGAGTTCGCGGCGCGCTGGTCGGATCACGACCCGGTGCTGGGATACGTGCGGTTCCCGGCCGCCCCGCGCGGCCCGGCGCCGCCCGCGACGCCCTGACCGGGAGGTTCTCGACGCGTCAACGGCGACGCGCGGGAGGTACCGTTGAGGGCATGACTCAGGAGACGCGGCCGACAGTTGTCAAGTCGGAGGCGGAATGGCGCGCCCAACTCACTCCGCAGGAGTACCAGGTTCTTCGGGAGGCCGGCACCGAGCGGGCCTTCACCGGTGAATACACCGACACCAAGACGACCGGCGTCTACCACTGCCGGGCCTGCGGAACCGAGCTGTTCCGCTCCGAGACCAAGTTCGAGTCGCACTGCGGCTGGCCGAGCTTCTACGCGCCGTCGGATGCGAAGAACGTCGTGCTGATCGAGGACACCACACTCGGGATGCGGCGGGTCGAGGTCCGGTGCGCGGCCTGCGACTCGCACCTCGGTCACGTGTTCCACGGCGAGGGCTACGGGACGCCCACCGACGACCGGTACTGCATCAACTCGATCTCGCTGACGCTGGAGCCGACCGAGAGCTGAGCGGCCACCGCACTCCGCCCGCGGCGCACCGCCGCGGGCGCGACGCGCCGCTGTGGGGCGCCGTGCCGTGCCGTGGGGCGGATTTCCCGAAAATCCGGTGCGCCTGCGCGCCGACGGTAGCGCTGAAGGGTCCCCCTCCAGCGAGCAGGGACCCTTCGCCGGCGGGGCGCCCGCGCGTTACGGCAGGGACGCGACGATCTCGGCGACCGGCTTGCGGCGACCGGTGTAGAACGGCGTCTCCTCGCGCACGTGCCGGCGAGCCGTCGACGCCCGCAGGTCACGCATCAGGTCGACCATCCGGTGCAGCTCGTCCGCCTCGAACGCCAGCATCCACTCGTAGTCGCCGAGCGCGAACGACGCGACGGTGTTCGCCCGTACGTCCGCGTAGCCGCGCGCCATCTTTCCGTGCTCGGCGAGCATCGCGCGACGCTCCTCGTCCGGGAGCAGGTACCACTCGTAGGACCGGACGAACGGGTAGACGCACACGTACGCCCGCGGCTCCTCGTCGGCCAGGAACGCCGGGATGTGGCTCCGGTTGAACTCGGCCGGGCGGTGCAGCGCCAACTGCGACCACACCGGCTGCAGGTGCGCGCCGAGCGCGGTGCGACGCAGCCGCCCGTACGCCTCCTGGAGCGCGTCCGAGGACGACGCGTGCCACCACACCATCACGTCGGCGTCCGCACGCAGACCGGACACGTCGTAGACGCCGCGCACGACGACGTCCTTCTGGGCCAGCTGCTCGAACAGCTCCTCGACCTCGGTCCCGATCGGCGTCCGGTCGGCGGGCAGCCGCCCTTCGGCCCGGAACACCGACCACATCGTGTAGCGGATCGAGTCGTTGAGGTCCCGGATCCGCTGGGCGTTCGGGTTGTTCCCCGCGGCTTGCTCAGCCATGAACTGGCTCTCCCCTCGTCAGCGCACGCTCCGCTGGAACACGGTCGTCGCGCGAGCGCTCATCCGCGAGCGCCGACAGTACCTGGTCAGCGGCGGCCTGGCCGGACCGGATGCAGGCCGGAATGCCGACGCCGTCGTACGCGGCCCCGGCCAGGGCCAGGGTCGGTTCCGCGGCCAGCGCCGCGCGGACAGCGGCCACCCGGTCGAGGTGCCCGGGGGCGTACTGCGGCAGCGCGCCACCCCACCGGTTCACCCGGACGCCCAGCGGTGCGGGCCAACCACCCGGCAGCGGCACCAGCGTGCCGAGCTCCTCGGTCACCGCGGCGACCAGCGACTCGTCGTCCCGCTGGAGGACCGCCTCCTCGCCGTGCCTGCCGACCGAGGCCCGCACCACCGTGACCGGCTCGCCGACGTGGCCGTCGAGTACGTGGCCCCACTTCTGCGAGACGTACGTGACGGCCTTGACCAGGCGTCCGGAGCTGGCGGGCACCAGCGCACCGGTTCCCGGCGGCAGCGGCAACCGGCCCGGCAGGACCAGCGACACCAGCCCCACACTCGCGTACTCCAGCACACCGACCGTGCGGGCCGCGGTCCCGTCGACGTCGGCCAGCAGCCGGGACGCCGGAGCGGCCGGGACCGCCAGCACCACCGCGTCGGCGCGGACCGTCGTGCTGCCACCGAGACCGGCAGATCCGACCGTCAGCTGCCAGCCGTCCGGGGTCCGCTGCAGGGCCCGCACCGGCATACCGGTCCGGATCGCGGCCTTCGACGCGTGCGCGACGGTGGTGACCAACCGGGACAGTCCACCGCGCACGGTGGCGAAGATCGGACCGGAGGGCGCCGACGACCCCGGCGTCCCGCGGGCGGCGCGAGCAGCTCGGACCAGCGACGGCTGGTCGGCCAGCCCGGCCGCCAGCGCTGGCATCGTCGCGCGCAGGGACAGGTGGCTCGCCCGTCCGGCGTAGACCCCGCCGAGCAACGGCTCGACCAGCCGGTCGACGACCTCGGCGCCGAGCCGGTCGGCGACCAACGCGCCGACCGCGACGTCGCCGTCGCCGAGCGGGACGCCCGGACGGCCGGGTTCGGCCCGGACCAGCGTCAGCCCGTCCTCGCTGAGCACGCCGGACGCGGCGGTGGCCTCCAGGTCGGCCGGGACGCCGAGCATCGTGCCGGCCGGCAGCGCGCGGAGGGTGCCGTCCACCCAGACGGTGGCCCCGGCCGACGAGGGGCTCACCAGGTCACCCGCGAGCCCGACCCGCTCGGCCAGCGCGCGGGCCTCCGGCACGCGTAGCAGGAACGATTCGGCGCCGTCCTCGACCGGCACGCCGGCCACCCAGCCGGTGCGCAGCTTCCCGCCGACGCTGCCCGCCTGCTCGATCACGGTGACCGCGGTTCCGTCCGGCGCGGTGTCGCGGATGCGCAGCGCGGCAGCCAGGCCGGCGATACCACCGCCGACCACGACGACGTGTAGCGGTCGGGTGAATCGGTCCTCGAACAGCACGAACCCATCGTGCCGCACCGAACCGGCGTGCGGTCGCTGCGGAGACCCGCGAACTGCCCGGACGTGGGCAGCGTCACGCGTCCGGATGCCACCGACGGGACCTTCGGCCCGCGGCGAGGGGCTTCGGTCCCGTCACGAGGCGGCAACGACCGCAGAACAGATGCAACCGACGGGCCCACTCCCACGTCGAACCCGCACAGGCTCGAACTCCGCGATGCCCGGCTCGGAATTCCCGGAGTCCGGACTCGTCCGTGCTACCGCATGCCAACGAGAGGACCACGATGGACGTCCGCCCGATCGGCTCCCGACGCCGACCACTGCTCGCCGCAGTCCTGCTGTTCGGGCTGGTAATCGCCGGCTGCAGCGGTGACGGTAGCGAGGACAGCGGCAGCACCTCCGACACCGCCGCCGAGGCGCCGGCCGCCGCTCCCCAGCAGGGGAACCCCGAGTACAACGCCGACAAGCGCCAAGCCGACCAGCAGGGAAGCCGACCCGAGGCCGCGACGACGCTCGGAAGCCGGAACCGGGCGCTGATCTACAAGGGCTCGCTGACCGTCACCGCGAAGGACGTCCCGGACGCCGCCGCACGCGCGATCACCACCGCGCAGGCCGCCGGTGGTTACGTCGCCGCCGACCAGCGTCGTGTCAACGCCGACGACCGGATCACGGTCACCCTGACGCTGCGGGTGCCCTCCTCCCGGTTCACCACCACGATCGACACCCTGTCCGCGCTGGGTACCGAACGCTCACGAGAGCTGGGCACCGAGGACCTGCAGCCCGGTGCGGTCGACCTGGACTCCCGGATCGCCGCCCAGCGAGCCAGCGTCGCCCGGGTACGAGCCCTGCTCGGCCGCGCGAACTCGATCACCGAGCTCGCCTCGATCGAGCGCGAGCTGACCTCCCGGGAGAGCGAGCTCGCGGCCCTGGAGTCGAGCCGCCGTACGGTCAACGACCAGGTCAGCCTCTCGACGATCACGCTGAACCTGAGCGAGCCGGCCGACGCCCCCAAGGCCGCGCCGAAGGAGGAGCGCGGGCTGCTCGTCGGCCTGCGCAACGGCTGGAACGCGTTCGTCGCCACGCTCACCGTGCTGCTGATGGTGCTGGGTTGGCTGGCGCCGTTCCTGGCGGCGGCCGCGCTGGTCGGCGTCCCGATCTGGCTGCTGGTGCGCCGCTTCCGCCGCCGCTCGGCTCGGCCGACGTCGCCGGCAGCGTCCGCCGGGCCGACCACGCCCAACGGCCCGGGGCCCAACGGACCCGGGCCCAGCGGACCCGGGCCCAACGGACCAACCGGAACCAACGGTCCGACGGAGCCGACCCGGCCGACCTCACCGACGCAGCCGACCCAGCCCTCCGAGCCGGTCGGACCGCGCTCCTGATCGGCAGCTCGGCCTGGCGGCTCGGACGTGCCGTCAGGCCGAGCGCACGGACCGCTCGTGCACCAGCTCGACGACGCGGGTGAGGACGCCCGGATCGGTCTCCGGCAGGACACCGTGCCCCAGGTTGAAGATGTGGCCCGGGGTCGCCGCTCCGTCGGCGAGCACCCGGTCGACGTGCTCGGCGACCACTGCCGGGCCGGAGAGCAACACGGCCGGGTCGAGGTTGCCCTGTACCGCGCGGTCCGGACCGATCCGGGCGGACGTCGCCGCCAGCGGCGTCCGCCAGTCGACGCCGAGCACGTCGGCGCCCGCCTCGCCCATCGCACCGAGCAGTTCCGCCGTGCCGACCCCGAAGTGGATCTTCGGGACGCCGGTCGCGGCCAGGTCCGCCAGCACGCGGGCGGAGTGCGGCTGGACGTACTTGCGGTAGTCGGCCTCGGACAGCGCGCCGGCCCAGGAGTCGAACAGCTGCACGGCGGACGCCCCGGCGGCGACCTGCACCTGGAGGAACGCGGACGAGATACCGGCGAGCCGCTCGCAGAGCGCGTGCCACAGCTCCGGATCGCCGTACATCAACGCCTTGGTGCGGGCGTGCGTCCGCGACGGCCCGCCCTCGACCAGGTAGCTGGCGAGCGTGAATGGCGCACCCGCGAACCCGATCAGCGGTACCGCGTCGAGTTCGCCGACGAGCGTTCCGACCGCTTCGGTGACGTAGGGAACGTCGTCGGGCCCCAGCGGCCGCAGCCGATCCAGGTCGGCGGCGCTCCGGAACGGCTCGTCGACCACCGGGCCGACGCCGGCGACGATGTCCAGCCCGACGCCGACCGCGATCAGCGGCACGACGATGTCAGAGAAGAAGATCGCGGCATCCACCCCGTGCCGACGAATCGGCTGGAGAGTGATCTCGGTCACAAGGTCGGGCCGCTGGCACGAGTCGAGCATGCCGATTCCCTCGCGGACCTTCCGGTACTCCGGCAGCGACCGGCCCGCCTGGCGCATGAACCAGACCGGCGTGTGCGACACCGATTCCCGGCGGCAGGCGCGCAGGAACGGTCCGTCCGCCAGCTCCGCCGGTACCGGCGCACGCCCGGTGACCTGCTCCGCGACGAGCTGCGGGCCGGCGTCGGCATCGGGGCGCGGCGCGGTGCCGCGGGGCGCTGCGGTGTCGGTCATGACGGTCATGGTTTCACGGCTCCGCCTCCGGGCAGCACGTCGGCGGCCGGGATCCGCCGTTCGGGGGCCGTCCGTCGCCACCGACCCGCGACCGGCGCGCCACGCTGCGCGGGCTCCGCCGCTCCCCCTACCCTCTTGAGTCATGGCCCCCACCGGCGCCGGGCCCGACCCGTTCGCACGCGCCGTGGCGACGTTGCGTGCGGTACGGACGCGTCCGGAAATCCTGCTCGAAGAGGTTCCGGCTCCGCAGCGGCTCGCCCCTCGCAGTCACGCCCTGTCCGGCACCGTCCTGCGCGGCGACGAGGAGGTGGCGACCGGTCGGCTGATCGTCCTGCACGATCCTTCCGGTCAAGAGGCCTGGGGCGGGCACTGGCGCGTGGTTTCGTACGTGACCGCGGAGCTCGAAGCCGAGATGGGCACCGACCCGATGCTCGCCGCCGTGGGCTGGAGCTGGCTGTTGGACGCGCTCGATCTGGCCGGTGCCCGCTACGCGGCGATCGGCGGAACCGTCACCCAGGTCAGCTCCACCCGTTTCGGTGACCTCGCCGGGCCACCGACCAGCTCAGACGTCGAGGTCCGGGCCTCCTGGACGCCGATGCTGAGCAGCTCGGTGGACCTCTCCCCGCACTTGGACGCCTGGTGCGGGCTGCTGGCCTCCACGGCCGGCCTACCGCCGCCGGGTGTCACCGTGCTGGCGGCGCACCACTCCGCCTGAAACTCTCGTCCGTGCGACCGGTAACTCTGCGCCGCTTCCGGACAGGGCAGGGGCATGACGAGATCGCTGCGACAGCGCGTCCGCGACGGCGACCAAGACGCCTTCGCCGAGCTGTTCGAACAGTCCGCGGCGCGGGTCTACAACTACGCGTTCCGGCTGCTCGGTGACTGGGCGGCCGCCGAAGACGCGGTGTCGCTGACTTTCCTCGAGGCCTGGCGCGGGCGGCACAAGCTCGCGGCCGACGGCGGATCGATCGTGCCGTGGCTGCTCGGCATCACCACGAACGTGTGCCGCAACACCGCCCGCACGCGTCGACGCCACGCCGCGGCGATGAAGCGGCTCCCCGAGCCCCGCGCGGTCCCGGACATCGCGGACGAGGTCGTCGGGCGCGCGGACACCCTCGACCGGTTATCCGCCATCGAAGCGGCGCTGCGCACGCTGCGCCGTCCGGAACGCGAGGTGATCGCGCTCTGCGTCTACGCCGAGCTGGACTACGCCGCGGCCGCCGAAGCCCTCGGCGTCCCGGTGGGCACGGTGCGGTCGCGGCTGACCAGGGCCCGAGTCCGACTGCGCGCCCGCACCGGGGAGCAACCAGCGCCGCCCCCGACCTTCCCGGCGTTCAACCGGAGGACCCGATGACCACCGACGAACGCGACGCGGTGACCGCCCTGCTCCCGCCCCGGACGCCCGACGCGCCGCTCCCCCAGGCGACCGCGCAGCTGGCCGCGCTCCGCACCGCGATGACCGACGCACCGCGGCAAGCCACGTACCGCCGGTTCGTGCCGGTACCCGTGCTTGCCGCCGCCGCGGTGCTGCTCGTACTCCTCGGCGCCGTCCTGCTCGGCCGGACCACCGAGCGTCCGAGCGACGTCGACCCGGCGACGTCGCCGGTCACCACGGCCGAGGAACTGCTGGAGCGGGCCGACGCGATGACGCGTGCGACTCCGCCCGTCGACGTGCGAGCCGACCAATACGTGTTCACGCGCTCCCGGGCCCGCGACTCCGCTGGGTTCCGTGACGTGTGGCTGTCCGCGGACGCCTCCCGTGGGCTGCTCCGGGAGAGCGGCTCGGACACCCCGCTCGACAGTGCGGCGCCACCCGCCGGCTTGTCCGTCACCGAACTGGCGATCGACTACCCGTCCGCGACGTCACTGCGTGCGCTGGCCGACACCGGCGTCGATCCGAAGACACTGGTCGCCGAGGTCCGGGCGAACATCAACAATCGGCAGAACGTCTTCGACGCCCTGCGCGCGATGCTCGTCGAGGTCGTCGTACCGCCGAAGCTGCGGGCGACGATCTACCGAGCCATGCTGCTGGTGGAAAACGTAAGGTTCACGCGCGATGCCCTGGACGGCGCCGGGCGGTCCGGCGTCGGGCTGGTGCACACCGGCGAGGACCGCACCGTGATCGTCATCGACCCGGTGACGACGGCGTTCCTCGGCACCGACGACAGCGCAGTGATCAGCTCCGCGGTCGTCGACGAGGTCGCACAGTACCCGGCCGGGATCACCCCGCAGTCCGGCACGGCGAGCCCGCCGCCCCAGTCGACGTCGCTGCGCGACACCGACTGGGAGAACAGCGCGATCGGCCTGCCGGACGACGGGCGTTTCGGCCCGGCCGCCACCCAGTACATTCGGCTCGACGCCGGGCAGGCCGGCGGCCGTGACCCCGCCGGACGGCCGGTGCGGTACGTCGTCGACGTCGATCGCTACCCGCCGGCGTTCGGTCCGCTCCTCACCCAGGCCGAGGACGCCGTCCTGGTGCTGGAGATCCGTCCGGCGTCCGGCCCGTCGTCCTGGGCGGTGATCGCCTACGTCGAAGCCGGTCCCGCCCGGCTGGTGACGTGGATCGAGGGGACCGCACCCCGATCGGTGACGTTGCACGACCGGCGCGTCACGGTCCAACTAGACGGCGGCGCACAGCACCATCGCTGGGACGGTGACCAGTTCGTCCGCGCCACCTAGGACTTCTGTACGAACCTGGAGCCCGCTGAGGGCGAGGCTGGCGTCCGCGCGCAACGACGCCGCGTATAAGTGATACTCAAGTCGTTGCGCGCGGCCGTCAGGCTCGCCCTCAGCGGGCCGCCCGCTAAATAAGGGCTTCGGCTTTGGTGCAGGGGGCGTCCAGCTGCTTGATGAGCTGGTCGGTCTTGGCCTGGTCGCCCTTGCCGATCGCGTCCAGTGCCTCGATCACGAGCTTCAGGCACTGGGAGATGACCTGCTTGTCGGCGTTGGCCGTACCCAGCGAGTCCTTGGTGCCGTTGAGCTGCTGCTCGGTGTTGGTGAGCTTGGTCTTGGTGTCGGTGAGGTCCTTCTCCAGCGTGGTGATCTTGCTGTCCCGGGCGTCGATCGTGTTCTCGGCCGCGGTGAGCTTGGCCTGGGTGTCGTTCTGCTCACCGTTCTTCGCGATGAACAGCCCGGTCATCGTCAGCGCCAGCACGAGCAGCAGCGCGGTCGCCGCTCCCAGGATCACGACCAGCCGGTTCTTCTTCGGCGCCGCGGGCGACTGCCCGTACCCCGACGGGCCGACCTCCGCACCGGGTAACGGAGCGGTCAGGTGCGGCGCTCCGGGCCCGGTCGGGATGGGAGCGGTCGGGATCTGCCCGGTGTAACCCGGCGTCGGTCCGTAGCCGGCCGGAGGCCCCGAGGCCGGCGGCATGGACGCCGGCGGAGCGGACGCGGGCGGTCCCGACGGCGTCACTGCCTCCGGGGCGGGCGCGTAACCGGGCACCGAGTACTCGGCGCCGGACACCGGCGCGGCGTACTCGCTACCCGAGGTGGGCGTCGCCGGGAACGGGCTGGCCGCCGGCTGCCCCCACGGGTCGGACGGCGGGGTGGACCCGTCCGGCTGGTTCGGCTGACCTTGCTGACTGGGTTGACCCGGCGAATAGGGCGATGCGCCGCCGCTCCACTGGGGATCGGACGAGTAGGGACTGCCCTGGTTGCCGTAGCCCGGGTTGGACACCGGAGTTCCTCCTGGTCGATCGCGTGGCGGGGGGACGGCTCCGCGGGCCTGGAGGTAGTACGAGACCCGGCGGAACGGACGCTGGTACGGGTGGCGAAAGCCTGCTCAGCAGGTGATCAGGCCCTTGCACACCTCGTTGATGGGGATCGCGAGACCGAGCCCGTCGGCTCCCTCGGCGACGATCTTGGCTTGGGCGATGCCGACGACCTCGCCGTCGGCGTTGATGACCGGGCCACCGGAGTTGCCGGGGTTGATCGCGGCGTCGAACTGGATCACCCGGGTGGACAGGCCCTGGACGTCGTCGCGGACCGCGCTGACCACACCGGTGGTGACGGTGTCGGTGAGCCCCAGCGGGGCACCGACGACGATCACCGGGTCACCGGGGGCGACCTCGGCGGACGCCTTCTTGAGCGGAGCGAACTTCGCCGACGTGCGGAGGACGGCGAGGTCCCGGTTCTTGTCGGTGTCCTCGACGGTGGCCGGGTAGCTCTCGGACTCCCGCTGGATCGTCGCGTTGCGTCCGCCGGAGCTGACCAGCCCCTCCACGACGTGGTAGTTCGTGATCAGCAGCGTGCCGCCCTCGGCGTCCTTGCCGAACGCGAACGCGGTCCCGGTCGCCTGCCCGGCGCGCACGCTGAACACCGAGGGAAGCACCTGCTTGGCCACCGCGGTGGAGTTGAGCGTGCCCTTGGTGCGCTCCTCCAGCCCTTGGACCCGCTTGGTGAGGTTGCCGAGGTCTTCCCGGTCCTTGGCCGCCGACGCCTCGGCCCGGTCCTGTGCGGAGCGGGCCTCGTCCACGTCACCGGAGAGGCCGGCCAGCACCACGGCCTGCACCACGACGACGATCAGCAGGAAGACGGCGAGGCCGAAGCCGATCGGACCGAGCAGGCGGCCCGACGGCCGGGATCCGGTGGGCGGTAACCCGCCGGGCGACGTGCTGCCGGGAGGACCGGAGACGTGCGAGAGCGGCCCGGTCGGGGCAGGGGCGCCGAATGCGCCGGGCGGCGGAAGCGGTCCGGGGTATCCGGGCTGGCCCGACTGACCGGGCGACGTGTAGCCGGTACCGAACGGCGGTGCGGAGACGGTGCGGGCCGGTGCGGATGGCGCGCCGAAGGCTCCGGTGGTCTGCGTCGCTGACGGCGGCGGCACGTTCGGACCGCCGTAGGCGCCGTTCGGCGACTGCTGCGGCCATCCGCTCACCGGTGGCCGGGGGCCCGGTAACGGACCGGTCGGCGCGCCGGGCCCGACGGGTGCGGCTGAAGTCTCGTCCCCGCGGTCTGACATCTTGTGCTGCCTTCCTGCCCGGTGGACCGGTGCCGGTGCTCCGGTCCGACCGCTTCGAGGCCACTGGTGGTTAGAAGTGCACACACAGCTCGTTCCCAGGGCCAGAACTCACCGTAGCGACCGCCGTCGATGAGGTCGACTGATCGACCGCGTTCTGACGCCCATCCGACGCGGCAGAGCCCCGCAGAGCGTGCCGACACCCACCGGGACCGACCGTCTCGCTACGGTGAGAGTGTGAACGAGGCGGCGAACATGGGTGCAGACGACACGGAGCAGCCGGAAACGCCGGTTAACGACCCCCCTGTCGACGCTTCTGGGCCTTCCGAGCCGCCCGCTCCGGTGCCGTTGCTGGTTCCGCGCGACGGCACCCCCGAGCCGGTCGACACTGCCGAGGCGCTCGCCGAGGCGGCAGCGGCGCTGGCCGCGGCCAGCGGACCGGTTGCGGTCGACGCCGAGCGGGCATCCGGCTACCGGTACGGACAGCGCGCCTACCTGGTGCAGCTGCGGCGGGGTGGGGCGCAGGCCGGCGGCACGGTGCTGATCGACCCGCTGCCGTTCGACGACCTCGCGGTGATCGACGCGGCGATCGTCGACACCGAGTGGGTGCTGCACGCGGCGAGCCAGGATCTGCCGTGCCTGGCCGAGTTGGGGCTCCGGCCGCGCAAACTGTTCGATACCGAGCTCGCCGGGCGACTCGCCGGGTTCGAGCGGGTCGGCCTGGGCGCGATGACCGAGCGAGTGCTCGGCCGGACGCTGGAGAAGGGCCACTCCGCCGCGGACTGGAGCACGCGTCCGCTTCCGGTGGAGTGGCTGACCTACGCGGCGCTCGACGTCGAGTTGCTGGTGGAGCTCCGGGACGCACTCGCCGAGGAACTGGAGCGGCAGGGCAAGCAGAGCTGGGCGGAGGAGGAGTTCGCCGCACTGGTGGCGAGCAAGCCCCCGGCGCCGCGCGCCGAGCCGTGGCGCCGCACGTCCGGGATCCACCGGGTGCGCACCGCGCGCGGGCTGGCCCGGGTGCGGGCGCTCTGGGAGGCGCGGGACGAGATCGCGCGGCGCCGTGACCTCGCGCCGGGACGGGTGCTGCCGGACTCCGCGATCGTCGCGGCGGCGCAGGCCGACCCGGTCGACGAGCGGGCGCTGCTGTCGCTGCCGGTCTACTCCGGCCGGGCCACCCGGCGGCTCGCCGGGACGTGGCTGGACGCCCTGGCGACGGCGCGGGCCATGCCGCAGGACAAGTTGCCGACCACGGCCACCGGGGGCGACGGGCCGCCACCCGCCCACCGCTGGGCCGACCGCGATCCGTCCGCCGCGGCCCGGCTGGCGGCAGCGAAGGCCGTCGTGACCGCGCTGGCGACCGAGCACAACCTGCCGGCCGAGAACCTGATCGCCCCGGACACCGTGCGGCGGCTGTGCTGGACACCCCCGGACCCGCTCGAGCTGGACGGCGTCGAGCAGGCGCTGCGGACACACGGCGCCCGTGAGTGGCAGATCGGCCTGATCGGCCCCGGCCTCCTAGAGGCCCTAGCCACCGAGTGAGCGGCCCGACGGACACAGCCGCGTGCGCGCACTGTGCGCGACGAGTAACGACTGGGTTTGCGGCGCGCTCGACTGCCAGCCCCGCCCTCAGCGGGCTCCAGGTTCGAGCGAACTGCGCGCGCCTGGCGGCGCTTCAACCGCATGAAGCGGACGCCTCGGCGCGCGCCGAGGCGTCCGCCTGGTGCACTCAGGCGGGCACGGCGAAGTTGGCGAGGAGCGCGCGAACTTCGGCGGCGATCGCGTCGAGCGCGGGCTCGTCGCCCTCGGCCGCGACCGCCCGGTCGATGAAGTCCGCGATCAGCGGCATCTCCGCGGTCGTCAGCCCTCGCGTGGTCACCGCAGCGGTTCCGATCCGGATGCCCGAGGGGTCGAACGGCTTGCGGGGGTCGAACGGCACCGTGTTGTAGTTCAGCTCGATCCCGGCGCGGTCGAGTGCCTTGGCGGCCGGCTTCCCCCCGATGCCCTTCGGCGAGAGGTCCGCCAGGATCAGGTGGTTGTCGGTGCCACCGGACACCAGGTCGAACCCACGCTCGAGCAGCGCGTCGGCCAGCGCCTTGGCGTTCGCCACGATCTGGTGGGCGTACGCGGAGAACTCGGGCGTCGACGCCTCCTTCAGCGCGACCGCGATCGCCGCCGTGGTGTGATTGTGCGGCCCGCCCTGCAGACCCGGGAACACCGCCTTGTCCAGCGGCTTCGCCCACTCCTCGGTGGACATCAGCATCGCGCCGCGCGGACCGCGCAGCGTCTTGTGCGTCGTCGTCGAGATGATGTCGGCGTGCCCGACCGGCGACGGGTGCGCGCCGCCGGCGATCAGCCCGGCGATGTGCGCGATGTCCGCGGCCAGCACCGCCCCCACCTCGCGAGCGATCGACGCGAAGCCCGCGAAGTCGATCGTCCGCGGGACCGCGGTGCCACCGCAGAAGATCAGCTTGGGCCGCTCGCGCAGCGCCAGCTCGCGCACCTCGTCGAGGTCGACGCGGCCGGTCTCCTTGCGGACGCCGTAGTGCACCGCGCGGAACCACTTCCCGGTCGCGGACACGTTCCACCCGTGGGTGAGGTGACCACCGTGCGGCAGGCCCATGCCCATCACGGTGTCGCCCGGCTGCAGCACGGCGAGGTAGATCGCGAGGTTCGCGGGCGACCCGGAGTACGGCTGCACGTTCGCGTGCTCGACGCCGAACACCGACTTGGCGCGGGCGATCGCCAGCTCCTCGAGCGGGTCGACGAGCTGCTGGCCCTCGTAGTAACGCTTGCCGGCGTACCCCTCGGAGTACTTGTTCGTGAACACCGAGCCGGTCGCCTCGAGGACCGCCGCCGACACGTAGTTCTCCGACGCGATGAGCCGGATGGTGTCCTGCTGGCGCTGGGCCTCGGCCTCGACGAGCCGGGCGACGTCGGGGTCTTCGGCGGTGAGGTGTGGCGTCGGGGGCTGGTTCAGGGTCATCGGGCGGCTCCTCGCTGCTGCGGCCCGGCGGCACCCGCCGGACACACTGGTGTCGTCAGCCCCGCTCACCCAGGCGCACGGTGTTGGTACGGGTTCGGTGCCGCTCCCCGGTGGTTAGCTCCACCTCGACTACGCCAGTCGCGACGACGCGAGCCTATCGCGTGGGCGAACGTGCGCGGCCGTCGCTGCGGCCACGACCACCGCCCGACCGCCGCCGCCCAACCGGCGCCGCGCGAAGTTACGCCGAATCCGTCTCCAGGGGACTCCTGGAGACGGATTCGGCGTAATTCGGCGTCGAACGCGAGCACGGGGAACGGCGCCGGGTGCGAGCGCGGGGGCGAGGCGCTCCCGATCCGGCCGAGGTCGGCTTGTTACATGACGGTGTGCCGCGTCACATGCGGCGCCTAGTTACCCGCGAGTATTACCGACGAGTAGCATTCCTCGGTATCAGCAGCGTTACCGCCAATCCTGGAGGACCTGTGTCCCGTCAGAGCCGTGACGTGGTCTTCGTCGACGGCGTCCGCACCCCGTTCGGCAAGGCCGGGCCCAAGGGGATCTACGCCGAGACGCGCGCCGACGACCTCGTGATCCGCACCATCCGTGAGCTGCTCCGCCGCAACCCGTCGCTGCCGCCCGAGCGGATCGACGAGGTCGCGATCGCGGCGACCACCCAGACCGGCGACCAGGGCCTCACGATCGGCCGGACCGCCGCCCTCCTGGCCGGGCTGCCGAAGTCGGTGCCGGGCTTCGCCGTCGACCGGATGTGCGCGGGCGCGATGACCGCGGCCACCAGCGTCGCCGGTGGCATCGCGTTCGGGGCGTACGACGTCGCGATCGCCGGCGGCGTCGAGCACATGGGCCGCCACCCGATGGGCGAAGGCGTCGACCCGAACCCGCGGTTCCTCTCCGAGCGGGTCGTCGACGCGTCCGCGCTGGTGATGGGTCAGACCGCGGAGAACCTGCACGACCGCTTCCCGCACCTGACCAAGGAGCGGTGCGACGCGTTCGCGCTGGGCAGCCAGCAGAAGTACGCCAAGGCCCTCGCGGACGGCAAGATCCAGCAGGACCTGGTGACGGTCGCCACCCGCAGCGCCGAGAAGGGCTGGGGCCTGGCCACCGCCGACGAACCGCCGCGTCCGGAGACGACGCTGGAGGGCCTCGCCAGCCTGAAGACGCCGTTCCGCCCGCACGGCCGGGTCACCGCCGGTAACGCGGCCGGTCTCAACGACGGCGCGACCGCGAGCATCCTGGCCGCCGAGGACGTCGCCCGCGAGCTGGGGCTGCCGATCGGTGCCCGGCTCGTCTCCTACGCCTTCGTCGGCGTCGAGCCCGAGGTGATGGGCGTCGGTCCGGTGCCGGCCACCGAGAAGGCGCTGGCCAAGGCCGGCCTGAGCATCGACGACATCGGCCTGTTCGAGCTGAACGAGGCGTTCGCCGTCCAGGTGCTCGCGCTGCTCGACCACTTCGGCATCGCCGACGACGACGAGCGCGTCAACCCGTGGGGTGGCGCGATCGCGATCGGTCACCCGCTGGCGTCCTCCGGCGTCCGGCTCTTCACCCAGCTCGCGCGGCACTTCGCGGAGCGTCCGCAGGTCCGGTACGGCCTCACCGCGATGTGCATCGGCATCGGCATGGGCGGGGCGGTCATCTGGGAGAACCCGAACTGGGAGGGCAACAAGTGAGTTCTTTTCGACCGACCGCTGCGGACGGCGTTCAGCCTGCGGGAACACCTGAGGTTGAAAAGAGTTCATCGACGACGCCAGAGTTCCCCGACGAGGTCGTCACCAACGCCTACGTCCGCTTCATCTCCCTGCCCGGCCTGGACGGCGAGATCGCGCTGATCACGCTCGACAACGGTCTCGACCACACCCGGCCGTCGACGTTCGGCCCGGGCGGCCTGGCCGCCCTGAACACCGCGCTGGACGAGATCGAGGCTCACACCCCCGCCGTGAAGGCGATCGCGGTGACCGGCAAGCCGTTCATCTTCGCGGTCGGCGCCGACCTCTCCGGAGTGGCCCGGATCACCAGCCGTGACCAGGGCCTGGAGGTCGCGCGGCTCGGCCACGCGGCGTTCGCCCGCCTCCGCAACGCGAGCGTCCCGACGTTCGCGTTCGTCAACGGCGCGGCGATGGGCGGCGGCGTCGAGATCGGGCTGCACTGCGACTACCGGACGATCTCGTCCGGCGCCGCGGCCCTCGCGCTGCCCGAGGTGTTCCTCGGCCTCGTACCGGGCTGGGGTGGCACCTGGCTGCTGCCGAACCTGATCGGCGCGGACGGCGCGGTGAAGGTCATCATCGAGAACGCGCTGAACCAGAACAAGATGCTCAAGCCGAAGGAGTACCTCGGTCTGGGCATCGGCGACGCACTCTTCGAGCCGGCCGACTTCCTGGAGCGGTCGCTGGAGTGGGCCGCCGGCGTCCTCCGCGGCGACGTGACGGTCTCGCGCCCCGAGGTGGACCGTGGCCAGGCCTGGGACGACGCCGTCGCCCGCGGCCGGGCGTTCGCCGACGGCAAGGTGCACGGCGCCTCGCCGTCGCCGTACCGGGCGCTCGAGCTGATCGCGGCCGCGAAGACGTCGACGTTCGAAGAGGGCACCGCCGCCGAGGACGAGGCGCTCGCCGACCTGATCATGGGCGACGAGCTGCGAGCCGGCCTGTACTCGTTCGACCTGGTCCAGAAGCGCGCCAAGCGGCCGGTCGGTGTCCCGGACCGGTCGCTGGCCCGCAAGGTCACGAAGGTCGGCGTCGTCGGCGCCGGTCTGATGGCCGGCCAGCTCGCGCTGCTGTTCGCCCGCAAGCTGGAGGTGCCGGTCGTGCTGACCGACCTCGACCAGGCGCGGCTGGACAAGGGCGTCGGCTACGTGCACGGCGAGATCGACAAGCTGCTGGAGCGCCGCCGGGTCTCCCCCGACAAGGCCAACCGCCTCAAGGCACTGGTCACCGGCTCGCTGACCAAGGACGCGTTCGCCGACGCCGACTTCGTCATCGAGGCCGTGTTCGAGGAGCTCGGCGTCAAGCAGCAGGTGTTCGCCGACGTCGAGGCCGTGGTCTCGCCGGAGTGCATTCTGGCGACGAACACCTCGTCGCTGTCGATCACCGAGATGGCGTCGAAGCTGCAGCACCCGGAGCGCGTCGTCGGGTTCCACTTCTTCAACCCGGTCGCGGTGCTCCCGCTGCTCGAGATCGTCCGCGCCGAGAAGACCGACGACGCCTCGCTGGCCACCGCGTTCGCGGTCGGCAAGACGCTGGGCAAGTCGTGCGTGCTGGTCAAGGATGCCCCGGCGTTCGTGGTCAACCGACTGCTGACCCGCTTCCTCGGTGAGGTCACGAAGTCGATCGACGAGGGCACCGAGTTCCTCGACGCCGACCGGGCGCTGGAGCCGCTGGGCCTGCCGATGAGCCCGCTGCTGCTGCTGCAGCTGGTCGGTCCGGCGATCGCGCTGCACGTGTCCGAGACCCTGCACGGCGCCTACCCGGACCGGTTCTACGTCTCGGAGAACATGCGGAAGGTCGTCGAGGCCGGCAAGACCGCGTTCCTCGACTGGTCGACCGGCGCGCCGCAGGTCGACGCCGAGGTCGCCGCGCTCTACGGCCCGCGGAACGGCGGACCCACCGTCGACGAGATCCGTGAGCGCGCGCTCGCGGCCCTCGCCGAGGAGATCCGGCTCATGCTGGACGAGGGTGTCGTCGCGGCGGCGCAGGACATCGACCTCTGCATGATTCTCGGTGCCGGGTGGCCGTTCCACCTCGGTGGGATCACGCCGTACCTGGACCGGGTCGGCGTTTCGGAGAAGGTCACCGGTCAGCGGTTCCTGGCGCCGGGTGTGGCCAGCGTTCCGGCCTGATCCGTCTCGCCTCAGAGGCCCGGTACCCCATTAGGGGTGCCGGGCCTCTGTCGTCAAGAGCTATTCTGCTTCTGTGGATAACGAAGACCCGCCGTTCTGGCACAACCCGGAACGAATCGTGTACCGAGCACGGGTTCGCGAAAACATATACCGCTCGCTATCCACAAATTCACTGAGGGATGCCGGCTCGATCGAAGAGCCCGATAACGTCGATCTCATGTCAGCCACCATCGGTTCCTATGCGTCGCTCGACGACGACGATTCCATCGGGTGGTCCGAGGACGAACTGGACGAGGTTCCGGAGTACGTCCATTACGAGATCGAGGACGGAACTCTCATCGTGTCGCCCCGGCCAAGCCTTCGACACCAACGCACCGGTGCAAACCTCGCGAGGATGCTCGAATACTCGTGTCCGAGTGACCTAGTAGCGGTGCAGGACGCTGAAATCCGCGAGTACGAAGACGGCAAGATCGCCCAATGCCGCTCACCCGACGTCATGCTCGTGCCGCGCGAGTTGCTCGCCGAGGCCGACGATCAGAACGACGAAACCAAGTGGGTGCAGCCCTCTCAGGTGCTCATGGCGATCGAAGTCGTCTCGCCCCGCTCTCGCGTCGCCGACCGAATCACCAAGGTCGGACAATACGCCCTGTGGCGAATCCCGTATTACCTCCGCGTCGAAATGCGCCCTACCCGGGCCCTCTACGAATACGTCCTCGACGAGACCACCGGCAAGTATCAGACCCCGATCGAGCACACCGACGTCGTCGAGATGGACGATCCCTTCCGCATTCGATTCGACCTCTCCCGGTTGGTCTGACCGTGGCGCCGGCAATTCCCACTCGTTTCTGCGAGAGGCGCGATGGCGCGAGCGGAAATCGATGGTTCGCGGGTGTAGCGCGCGCGACGCGTCCGGATGATGCATGTGGGACGCGAGCCGATACCCGGAGGGATCCCTGGCGGACACGCCGGTCTCTACGGTGACCGGCATGACAGCCGCGGTAGGACTCTACGAACCACCGGACGGATGGTCCGATGACGAACTGGTGCAGGTCCCGGAGGGCGTGCACTACGAGATCGAGGACGGCCGGCTGGTCGTCTCACCCCGGCCGACGTTCTGGCACCAGGAAGCGTGCCGCCGCTTGACGAACGTCCTCGAGGAGCAGTGCCCGAGCCAGTACTGGCCGGTGCAGGAGGGTGAAGTCCGCATCTACGACGGCAGGGTCGTCGCCGAGCTGCGCGCTCCCGACATCCTCGTCGTGCCGCGGGAGCTGACCCGGCGCGGGGCGTACCGCGGCTGGGCACACCCACACGAGGTCTCGCTCGCCGCGGAGGTGGTCTCCCGCCACTCGTACACGCCCGACCGCACGACGAAAGTCTCGGTGTATGCGGCCTGGGGCATCCCGCTCTACCTGCGGCTGGAGACCGAGCCCGAGGTCGTGCTCTACGCGTACCGGCTCGGCAGCAACAAGACGTACGAGAAGCCCACCGAGCACCGCGAGCTGTTCACGATCGAAGAACCATTCCAGATCCAGATCGACCCAGCGCTCTGGACCTGAGCTTCCGCGGGGTACCTCCCGTCCCACGGAAAGCTCCTCCGCGCAGCGGGGCCGACCGGACCGGATCGCGGCGGGGTCGGTCTGGTCGTCGCCGCTGCAGTTGCTGCCCGTTGCCCGTGCGACACCCCCACGGGCAACGGGCCAACTGTCTTTAGTAAGTACTGCGCCAGGTCCGACGCCAGGAATTCCCAGGGGGTCGGGTCAGGGATTATCCCGATGTGCCGTTGAGGTAGGGATCCCTACAGTTCGCTGCCGTGACCGTCATAACGACTCGATCCCTGGCGAAAGAATACGACGGTGGCGTACGGGCGCTCGACGACCTGTCCGTCACGATCGACTCCTCAGTGGTGTCCGGTACGGACTCTGCGGGTGGAGTGGTCGGCCTCGTCGGTGCGAACGGTGCCGGGAAGTCGACGTTCCTGAAGATCGTCCTCGGCCTGCTGCCGCCGTCCAGCGGCAGCATCCAGGTGCTCGGTCTGGACCCCACCGTCGACGGTGACCTGGTGCGCGCCCGGGTGGGCTACATGCCCGAGTACGACTGCCTGCCGCCTGACCTGTCCGCGGCCGAGCTGGTGACCCACCTGGGGCGGATGAGCGGTCTACCGAAGACGATCGCGCGTGAGCGGGCGTCCGAGACGCTGCGCCACGTCGGCCTCTACGAGGAGCGCTACCGGCAGATCGGCGGCTACTCGACCGGCATGAAACAGCGGGTCAAGCTGGCCCAAGCGCTGGTACACGATCCCGACCTGCTGCTGCTCGACGAGCCGACGAACGGGCTCGACCCGGCGGGCCGGGACGCGATGCTCGACCTGGTTCGCCGGATCGGTACCGAGTTCGGCATCACGGTCGTCATCTGCTCGCACCTGCTCGGCGAGATCGAGCGGATCTGCGACTACCTGGTCGCGCTCGACGGTGGCCGGCTGCTGCGCGCCGACCGGGTCGACGCGATGACCGCTGGTCAGGACGAACTGGCGATCGAGGTCGACACCGGGGCCGCAGGGCTCGTCGAGCTGCTGATGTCCCGCGGTGTCGACGCCCGTCTGGACGGCCGGACCGTGCTCGTACCGCTGGTCGACCCCGGCACGTACGACCAGATCCTGGACGCGATCGCCGATCTCCATCTGGCCCTGCACCGGCTGGACCAGCGGCGTCACCGCGTCGCCGAGCTGTTCGCGAGTGCGTCATGAGCGGGGGAACCATGAGTCCGGCGTCAGGCGTCATCCACGACCTGGGATACCAGCGGTACACCGGGCCGCGGCTCGGCCGGGGGTACGCGTTCCGCACCCTGTACGGCCACTCGCTCCGCACCGCGTTCGGCCTGGGACGCGGCGTGAAAGCGAAGATCTTCAGCTGGTCGATCATCGGCCTGATCGCCATCGTCGGGATCGTGTGCACCGCGATCGAGGCGCAGACCGGCGAAGCGGTGATGACCGGTCCCCAGTTCGTCGACAACATGGCGACGCTGACGATTCTGCTGGTGGCGGCGATCGCGCCCGAGCTGACGTCGCGGGACCAGCAGACCCGCGTCCTGGGGCTGTACCTGGCCCGGCCGGTGCGGCGAACGGACTACGCGCTGGCCCGGATGACCGGCACGATCACCGCGCTCTGGCTGGTCCTGGCCGGGCCGCTGGCGCTGATGTTCGCGGGTGCGGCGCTCTCCAACGACAAGGGCGCCAGCGGCATCGGAGACGCGGGCGTGGACCTGGCCGAGGGCCTCGCCCACGCGGCCACGCAAGCCCTCGTGCTCGGCACGATCAGCCTGCTGGTCGCCTCACTGATCCGGCGCCGTGCGATCGCCGCCGCGGCCGTGGTCGCGGTGTTCCTGGTGGGCCTACCGGCCGTCGGGGTGGCCGACGAGCTGAGCGGCAGCCAGGGCACGAACGAGCTGGTCTCGATGGTCAGCCCGCCGACCGCGCTGAGCTACCTGGGCACGTGGCTCTACGCCGACGGCGAGTGGGAGTTCAGCACCGGGGACCACGTCGTCCACGGTCCGTGGCTCCTGGTGTACACCCTCGTCCTGATCGCCGTCTGCGCCGCGCTCCTGGTGGCGCGCTACCGGAAGGTCCCGGCATGACCGCCCCCACCGTTCCCGACACCCGCCCGGAGACCGCGGCGAGGACCGCCATCGAGGTGCGCGGGGTGTCGCGCTGGTTCGGCAACGTCGTCGCGGTCAACGACATCACGATGTCGATCGGGAGCGGCGTCACCGGCCTGCTCGGGCCGAACGGCGCCGGGAAGACGACGCTGCTGCACCTGATGGCGGGCCTGCTCGCACCGTCGCGGGGTGAGATCCGGATCGGGGACGCCCCGGTCTGGCGCAACCCGGAGATCTACCGAGCGCTCGGCCTGGTCGTCGACCGTGAGGACACGTACGGCTTCCTCTCCGCCCGCGAGCTGGTCGAAGCGACCGCGACCCTGCACCGGCTACCGCAGCCCCGCGCCGCCGCGGACCGGGCGATCGCGATGGTGGGGCTCGGGAGCGCTGCGGACCGGCGGGTCGACACGTACTCCAAGGGCATGCGCCAACGGGCCCGGGTGGCGGCCGCGCTCGTCCACGACCCCGCGGTCCTGCTCCTCGACGAGCCGTTCAACGGGATGGACCCGCGGCAGCGGCTGGAGCTGATGGAGCTCCTGCACCAGATGGGCGAGGCGGGCCGGAGTGTGCTGTTCAGCTCGCACATCCTGGAGGAGGTCGAGCAGGTCTCGCAGTCGATCCAGGTGATGGTGGCCGGGCGGCTCGCCGCGTCCGGTGACCATCGGGCGATTCGCCGCCTGATGACCCAGCGCCCGCACGAGTTCCGGCTGGCCTCCAGCGACGACCGGCGGCTCGGCGTCGCGCTGCTGGCCCTGCCGTCCGTCTCGGGTGTGGAGCTCGAGCCGCCGGGGCTGTTGATCCGGGCCAGCGACTACGGCGCGTTCACCCTGGCGCTGCCGGCCGCGGCCCGCGACGCCGGAGTGCGCCTGTACCAGGTGCTGCCCGCCGACGAGTCCCTGGAAAGCGTCTTCTCGTATCTCATCGCAGGCTGAGGGGCCATTTCATGTCCGTTATCGGAGTTCTCACCCGGATCACCGTCCGGGGGCTGCTCGGCCGGCGCCGGTTCCTCCTGCTGTTCCCGCTCCCGGTGCTGCTGCTCGTCGCGGCGGTCATCGGACGGCTCTCCGGGGTGGATCCGGAGCGCTGGGCCGAGCCGGTCCTGACCCAGATCGGGTTCGGAGTGGTGCTGCCGCTCATCGCGATGATCGTCGGAACCGGCGTGCTCGGGTCCGAGTTGGAGGACGGCAGCGCGGTGACCGTGCTGACCACCCCGGTCCCCCGCCGCACCATCGTCCTGACCAAGCTCGGGGTAGCGATCGGCCTGACCACCGCGGCGTCCGCGCTGCCGCTGTTCGCCGCCGGAATCATCGTGGACTCGCTCCGGCTCGGCATCGGGCTCGCTATCGGCGGGTTCGTGGGGTCGGTGGCCTACAGCGGGCTGTTCGTCGCGCTGAGCCTGATGAGCCGCCGTCCGGTCCTGATCGCGCTGGGCTACCTGGTGATTTGGGAGAGCACGCTGGCGAACATGCTGGCCGGGGTGCGGTGGCTCAGCATCCGGCAGTACGCGGTCGCGGTGGCCGACAAGGCCGCGTCGACCGACCTGATGAGCGCGAAGCTCGGGGCCGTCTACGCGGTGGTGGCGACCGTGGTGCTGGCGGTGGTGGCGACCGTGTACGCGATCGACCGGCTCAGCGCGTACAGCGTCCGCGGCGAGACCGGCTGAGCCGTCCGGAGCGAGACCGTGCACGTGTTCCGCCCCTCCGAGGGCGGAACACGTGCACGGTTCAGCGTGGCTGGATCGCCAGCAGGACGCCGTCGCGGACCGACACCCGGGCGGTGGTATCGCTCAGGACGTTCGAGACGCCGCGGGTCGTGCCGGGCGCCAGCTCCTCGTCGCGGAGCGGGTACTCCAGCCCCTCGGTCCGGATACCGGCGGCCGGTCCGTGCACCGGCAGCAGCGTGACGACGTCGCCGGGGCGTCCGCTCAGGACGGCGGTGCCCCGTACCACGGTCATCGTCGCGGACGCCCAGCGGGCCTGGATCTCCACGCCCGCGTAGAGCGGGGACGCGAGCAGGAAGGCAACCGCCAGCCAGTGGTCGAACCGTCCGCCCGCGCCGCCGAGTACGACGATGCGGTCCGGCCGGCGAACCAGCGCGGCGTCCAGCGCCAGCTCCAGGTCGGTGGCGTCCTTCGCCGGCGGGTGCCGCTCGACCCGCCCGCCCGCCGCCTCGACCCGCTCGGCCGCGCCCGGCGATGCCGAATCGAAGTCCCCGATCGCCAGACCGACCCGCAGACCGATCGCCTGCGCTCCGTCCACGCCGGAGTCGGCGGCCACCACGAACACGTCCGGCGGCAGCCCTTCGAGCGACGACGCGGCCGGCGGCTCGCCCCCGGCCACCACGATGACCAAGGACGAACCGCCGGCCGGTTCGTCGTGAGTGCTGCTCAGCTCGCCGTCGCGTGCTCGGGGAAACGGCAGATCGTCGCGAACTCGTCCGCGTCGATGCTCGCGCCACCGACCAGGGCACCGTCCACGTCGGGCTGGGCCATGATGCCGGCGACGTTCTTCGCCTTCACCGAACCGCCGTAGAGGATACGGATACCGTTCGCGATCTCCGGCGAGTACTTCTCCGCCAGCCGCGCCCGGATCGCCGCGCAGACCTCCTGCGCGTCGTCGGGCGTCGCAACCTTGCCGGTGCCGATCGCCCAGACCGGCTCGTAGGCGATGACGATGCTCGCGACCTGCTCGGCCGGGACCTTCGCCAGCGCCGCGTCCAGCTGGGTGGTGCAGTGCGCGACGTGCCCGGCGGCCTCACGGACGTCGAGCCGCTCACCGATGCACAGGATCGGGGTGAGCCCGTGCTTGTACGCCGCCTTCACCTTGGCGTTGATCAGCGCGTCGTCCTCGTGGTGGTACTCGCGCCGCTCCGAGTGGCCGATCACCACGTAGGTGCAGCCGAGCTTGGCGAGCATCGCCCCGGAGATGTCGCCGGTGTACGCACCGGCGTCGTGCGCCGACAGATCCTGCGCCCCGTAGACGAGGTGCAGCTTGTCGCCGTCGATCAGCGTCTGGACGCTTCGCAGGTCGGTGAAGGGCGGGATCACCGCCGCCTCGACCAGCGCGAGCTGCTCCTCGGTGAGGCTGATCGCGATCTTCTGCGTCAGGGAGATCGCCTCGAGGTGGTTGAGGTTCATCTTCCAGTTGCCCGCGATCAGCGGACGCCGCTCGAAGCTGACCTTCTTCGCCATCTGTCAGGCCCTTTCCAGAGCAGCGACGCCGGGCAGTTCTTTGCCCTCGAGGAACTCCAGCGAGGCACCGCCGCCGGTGGAGATGTGCCCGAACCGCGCCTCGTCGATGCCCAGCTGACGCACCGCGGCAGCCGAGTCGCCACCGCCGACGATCGTCAGCCCGTCCACCGACGCGACGGCCTCGGCCACCCCGCGGGTGCCCTCGGCGAACGGCGCCAGCTCGAACACACCCATCGGGCCGTTCCAGAACACGGTCTTCGCGCCGGCGAGCTTCGAAGCGAACAGCTCTGCCGACGCCGGGCCGATGTCCAGGCCCTTCCAGCCGTCCTCCAGCTTGTCGGCCGGGACGACCTTGGTGTTCGCGTCCGCGCTGAAGTCGTCGGCGAGCACGATGTCGGTCGGCAGGACGATCTTGTCCCCGGCCTCGGAGAGCAGCCGGCGGCAGGTGTCGACCATCTCCTGCTCCAGCAGCGAGTCACCCGTGCCGTGCCCCTGCGCGGCCAGGAACGTGAAGCACATGCCGCCGCCGATGAGCAGCGTGTCGACCTTCGGCAGCAGCGCGTCGATGACGCCGAGCTTGTCGGAGACCTTGCTGCCACCGAGCACGACGACGTACGGCCGCGCCGGGTCCCCGGTCAGCGTCCGCAGCACCTCGAGCTCTCGGCCGACCAGGCCACCGGCGTACGCGGGCAGCAGCTGGGCCAGGTCGTAGACGCTCGCGTGCTTGCGGTGGACGGCGCCGAACGCGTCGTCCACGTACGCGCCGTTCTGACCGGCGAAGTGCGACAGTTGCTCGGCGAACGCGCGTCGCTCGGCGTCGTCCTTGCTGGTCTCACCGGCGTTGAACCGCAGGTTCTCCAGCAGCACGATCCCGCCGTCGCCGAGGCCGGCGGCGGACTCCTGCGCCTGCGGGCCGACGGTGTCGGTCGCGAACGTCACCGGCGCGCCGAGCAGCTGGTCCAGCCGCTGGGCGACCGGCTCCAGCGAGTACTTCGGGTCCGGCGCGCCCTTGGGGCGGCCGAGGTGCGAGAAGACGATGACCTTCGCGCCGGCGTCGCGGAGCGCGGTGATCGTCGGGAGGACGGCGCGGATCCGGCCGTCGTCGGTGATCGTCTGCCCGTCGAGCGGGACGTTGAGGTCGGCGCGTACCAGGACGCGCCGGCCCGCAACGCCCTCGGCGAGCAGGTCGTCGAGGGTCTTCATGTGTCCGGCGGTCCTCAGAGCGACTTGCCGACGAGGTTGACCAGGTCGACGAGGCGGTTCGAGTAACCCCACTCGTTGTCGTACCAGCCCACGACCTTCGCCTGGTTGCCGATGACCTTGGTCAGCGGAGCGTCGTAGATGCAGGACGCCGGGTCGGTGACGATGTCGGACGAGACGATCGGGTCGCTGTTGTAGCTCAGGAAGCCCTTCAGCGGACCGTTCGCGGCGGCCTGGTAGGCGGCGTTGATCTCCTCGACCGTCGCGTCCCGGCCCAGCTCGACCGTGAGGTCGGTGGCCGAGCCGGTCGGGATCGGCACCCGCAGCGCGTAACCGTCCAACTTGCCCTTCAGCTCCGGCAGCACGAGGCCGATCGCCTTGGCGGCGCCGGTGCTGGTCGGGACGACGTTCAGCGCGGCGGCGCGGGCGCGGCGCAGGTCCTTGTGCGGGCCGTCCTGCAGGTTCTGGTCCTGCGTGTAGGCGTGCACGGTCGTCATCAGGCCCTTGACGATGCCGAACTCGTCGTTGAGCACCTTGGCCAGCGGGCCGAGGCAGTTCGTGGTGCAGGACGCGTTCGAGATGATGTTGTGCTTGGCCGGGTCGTAATCCGTGTGGTTGACACCCATCACGACCGTGACGTCTTCGTTCTTGGCCGGCGCCGAGATGATGACCTTCTTCGCGCCGCCGTCGAGGTGCGCCTTGGCCTTGGCGGCGTCGGTGAAGAAGCCGGTCGACTCGATCACGACGTCGGCACCGAGGTCGCCCCAGGGCAGCTTCGCCGGGTCGCGCTCTTCCAGGGCCTTGATCGTCTGGCCACCGACCGAGATCTCGTCCGCGCTGGCCTTCACCTCCTGGGGCAGCCGGCCCAGGATGCTGTCGTACTTCAGCAGGTGCGCCAGCGTGGCGTTGTCGGTCAGGTCGTTGACGCCGACCACCTGGATGTCCGCGCCCGACTCGAGTGCGGCCCGGAAGAAGTTGCGCCCGATACGTCCGAACCCGTTGATGCCTACCCGGATGGTCACGCGTACTCCCTCGCCGATGTGACAAATGCGGTGCGGTGCGACCGAGCCGTCATCCGCCGGCGACCGCGAACCCTGGGTCTACGGCCGTCGACCGGCGCCGATCTCGCTGTCGAGCCTATCGATGAGCCGCGGGTGACATCGTACCGGTCCCGCCGAATCGATTCAGCGGTACATTCGTTCCGGAACCGCCCACGACGTCCCCGCCGCAGGTGACGGTGCGTCAGTCGCCCCGGGCCAGGCTCCACAGCTTGATCGTCTTGTCCTTGTCCGCGCTCGCGCTCGCGAGGTACTTCCCGTCCGCGCTGAACGCCAGGTCGGTGACCTCGTCCTTGTGGCCGGTGAGCGGCTTGCCGATCGCGCGTCGGCCCTGGACGTCCCAGAGCCGGATGGCGTCCGCTCCTGCGCTCGCCAGGTACTTCCCGTCCGGACTGAACGCCAGCTCGTCAATGTCCTCGGAGTGGCCGGTGAGGTCAGCGCCGAGCGCGCGGCCGCGCTCGACGTCGAACAAAACGACCGTGTTGTTCACGTTGTCGCCGACCGCCAGGAGCTTGCCGTTCGAGCTGAATTCCATCCTGTCGAACGAGAAGGAATCCGGGTTCTCGGGCTCGAGCACCCCGGTGATCGGCTTGCTGGTCTCGACGTCGTAGACCCGGAGGCCGTCGTTGATCGCGGCGACCCTGCTGCCGTCCGGGCTCAGCGCGTAGTACGACAGGGTCGAGGTCGTACCGGACACCCGATCGGCGCGGTACTCGAGCTTTCCGTCGCCGGACGCCGCCCACCTGCGCACGGTGGTCGTCTCGTCGAGCGCGAACACCTTCTTTCCGTCGGTGCTGAAGGTGATGGCCCTGGTGTAGGTGTCCTCGTTGTCGAGGTCCTCGGTCTCGGCGCGGCGATTCTCGACGTCCCAGACCCGGGCCTCGTGGTTGCTGAGCGATGCGACGCGGGTGCCCTCCGTCGGCTCGAACACCACCCGGTCGACACCATAGGTGAAGCTCCTCAGCGGCTGGCCGCTCTCCTCGCGCTTCTCGACGTCCCAGAACCGGATCGTCTTGTCAGCGCTCGCGCTGGCCAACAGCGTGCTGTCGGGATGGAATGCAATCGCGCTGACCTCGTCCTGGTGCCCGGTGAGGGTCGCGGCGAGCGTGGCGCCGGTGAGCGGCTTGTCGGTCAGAGGCGTCGACCACGGCTTGAGGATGACGAGCGTCAGGACGAGGGCGACGACGACCGCCGCGACTCCGCCGAGCAGGAGAGCCAGTCTCCGTCGCGGGACGCCGGTCGGGCGCGGCGCCGGCGCGACCGGACCGGCGTGCGGTGTCCCGGGGCCCATCGGCGGGCCGGGATAGAACGGCGGGCCGGGGCTGATCGGAGAGCCGGGCGCCATCGGAGAGCCTGGGCCCACCGGGGTGCCGGGGCCACCGGAGACCGGGAAGCCCGGCCCACCCGAGACCGGAGCGCCCGGACCGCCGGACACGGGAACGCTGGGCACGGGAGCGCCGGAGACGGGTGGTGACTCCGGCCGGGACGGCGTGAACGACTGGGTCGGGGGCGCTTGCGGACTGCTGGGTAGCGTCGCCGTCGCCGCCGGCGGAAGCACCTGGGTCGGCGGGCCCGCCGGGGATCCGGGTGCGGACGGGCCGGGCGACAGCACCTCGGTCGGCAGCTCGACCACCGTGGGCGCCGCCGCCGTCACCGCGCGCAGGCTGCCCTCCGCGACGACCAGCTCGGGATAGTCCAGCGCGGTCGGTGCGATGCGGAGCGTCCGGTGCAGCAGCGTGGCGGCGAGCGGGATCCGCGACGACCCACCGACCAGGAAAACGCCGCCCACCTGCTCCGGCGCGATCCCGGCGGTACGCAGGACGCTCAACGTCAGCGCGGACGTGCGGTCCAGCAGCGGCGTCGCGAGTTTCTCGAACTCCTCGCGGGTGAGGCGCACACCGGTGTTCACCAGCGGCACGTGCAGGTCGGTGGCGGGATGCCGGGACAGCTGCTCCTTCGCCGCCTTCGCGCCCCGCCAGAGCGCGTGCCGCGCCTGTTGGTCTGCGGGCGTCTGCGGCCAGTCCAGCTGCGCCCACGCGTCGCTCGCGCCGCTGGTCAGCCCGCGCGCGTGCGCGACGACCGCCGCGTCCAGGTCGAGCCCGCCGACGTCGGACAGACCGGCCGAGGCGACGACCTCGAATCCCGCTCCGACCGGTCGCACCACGCTGACGTCGAACGTGCCCGCGCCCAAGTCGTAGACGACGAGGCAGCGCCCACCCGCTAATTGGTGCCCCAGCACCTGCACGAAGTACGCGGCAGCGGCCACCGGCTCCGGGACCAGTTCGACCCGACCCAACCCGGCGCGCTCGGCCGCGGCCGTCAGCACCCCGAGCCGGGCCTGGCCCCAGGCCGCCGGGTGGGTGAGGACGATCTTCGCGGGCGGTCCACCGGTCACCCGGTACGCCTCCTCGGCGACGCGCCGGAGCACGACGCCGATCACATCGACGACGCCGATCTCGCGTTCGCCCAGCCAGACCGTGCCGTCGTCGATCCGGCGTTTCGGGTTCGGCTCCAGACCCGAGGCGTAGCCGAGGCCGGCGCGCTCGGCGTCCGCACCGGTCAGCGGTGTGCCGTCCGGTCCGAGGAACACCGCGGACGACAGCAGGGGCGACGAGTCGAACAGCAGCGGACGAACCCGGCCGTCCGCACTGAGCAGAACCGCCACGGTGCTGGAGGTTCCGAAGTCAACGCCGAGTCGGTAGGAGTCCACGGCCACTCCGCCACCCTAGTGTCGGGTGTCAGAGGTTCGTCACCGGCACAGCCGGGCTCAGGCCGAGAGCCGGCGGAAGCCGCTGGAGTGGAACACCAGCGGCGCCACGGCGGGCCGCACCTCGAACGCTTCGATCCGCAGCAGCACGATGTCGTGGTCGCCGGCCGGGACCTCCCGCTCCACCGCGCACTCCAGCCACGCGCTCGCTCCCTCGATCAGCACCGCTCCGCCCCCGGTGGTGCCGATCGTCAGCCCTTCGAACCGGTCACCGGTCTTCGCGGCCAGCCGCCGGGCGGCGAGGTCGTGGGACTCCCCCAGCACGCTCACCCCGACGAACGGCCGGTCGCGCAGCCGCGGCCAGGTCGTCGACGTGTTCTGGACGCAGACCGCGACCAGCGCCGGCTCCAGCGACACCGCGACGAAGCTGCTCGCCGCCATGCCGACCGGGACGTCGTCCACGACCGCGCACAACCCCACGACGCCGCTCGGGAAAGCCCCGTAGACGTCGCGCAGATCTCGGGGCGCCGCCCCAGCGACCGCTTTCATTTCCACACCGTCCTCATCGCAGGCCGGATACGGTGCCGGTCACCGCACCCGACCACCGCGCGGCGTAATTCGCGATCACGGAGCTCTCGGTGTAGGTGGAGTCGATCAAGTACAGACCCGGCGTCGGGCAGGACGCGCCGAGCTCGACGAGCACCGGCTTGAGCAGCAGGTCGGGCGCCATCGCGTGGCCGGGGCCGGCACCGAGCATCACCGGCACCGCGACCACACCGGCCAGGCCCTCGGCGGTGGCGAACTGGTCGAGGAACAGTTTGAGCACGCCGGTGTAGGTGGCCTTGAACGTGGGGCTGGCGATCACGGCGAGCTCCGCCGACCGCACCGACTCCACCGCCGCCGCGACGCCGGCGTCACCCCAGCCGAGCAAGCCGGCGCCGAGCGTGACGACGTCCACGACGACGTCCGGCTCCTGGCCGGTCAGTTCCCGGGCGACCCGGGTCGCCGCGTCGAGCGTCCGCGACTGCGGCTTCGGATTGCCCGCGACAACCGCCACCTTCATGCACGTCTCCCTACCGCGCTGCCCTACCGACGACCGGTCGGTTGGGCGACGGCCGTGCGCCGTCCCCCCATCGGTACCCGATCGACCGGGCTCCGTGGGTTACGTGGCCTCGACACTTCTGCGAGGTTCGTCATGACGTGCGGGCCGGTGGGACTGCGCAGTGCGGTCTGAGTACTAGGACTCACGACGGGCGAACCGCCGCGAGCGATGCTGACGGCATGCGAATTCTTCGTCTCGCCTTCGACAACTGGTTCTCCCGCGCCTACCTGGCCGGGGTCGCGGTCGTCACCGCGTTGGTCACCGTCAGCCTGGTCACCTGGGACCAGCCGGACGCCAACCTGGCGGGTATCTGGGTCATCCTGGTGACGCTGCCGTTCTCGTTGCTCGGCATAGTGGCCACGGACTCCGCGGCCGGACCGGCCGTGCTGATGGCCGCCGTCGTCCTCGGAGCCGTGATCAACGCGACCGCGATCGGCGGCCTGGTCGCCCTGGTCCGCCGCCGCCCCGCACGCTGACCCGCGGGCCTTCCGGCCGGCGCGGGCGCGCCGGCGAACCCGGCGCGCCCGCCGGCCTGCTGGCCCCAGTGGCCTACGGCGCGAGCATCTCCGGCGTCACGCTGGCCTCGGTGTCCGGGATACCGGTGTCGTGCGCACGCTTGTCGGCCAGCGCGAGCAGCCGCCGGATCCGGCCGGCCACCGCGTCCTTGGTCAGCGGCGGGTCGGCCAGCGACCCGAGCTCTTCCAGCGACGCCTGGCCGTGCGCCAGCCGCAACCGCCCGGCGGCCAGGAGGTGCTCCGGAGCGTCGCCGCCCAGGATCTCCATCGCCCGCTCCACGCGGGCACCCGCGGCGACCGCCGCCCGCGCCGACCGCCGCAGGTTCGCGTCGTCGAAGTTCGCGAGCCGGTTCGCGGTGGCCCGCACCTCGCGCCGCATCCGCCGCTCCTCCCACGCCAGCACGCTCGCGTGGGCACCGATCCGGGTGAGCAGCGCACCGATCGCGTCGCCGTCCCGGACGACGACCCGGTCGACGCCGCGAACCTCCCGCGCCTTGGCGGTGACGCCGATCCGCCGTGCCGCACCCACCAGCGCCAAGGCCGCTTCCGGACCGGGGCAGGTGATCTCCAGCGCCGCCGAGCGTCCGGGCTCGGTGAGCGAGCCGTGGGCCAGGAACGCTCCGCGCCACGCCGCTTCGGAGCAGCACGCCGCCGCAGACACGACCTGCGGCGGCAGCCCGCGCACCGGCCGCCCCCGGACGTCCAGCAATCCGGTCTGCCGCGCCAGCGAGTCACCCTCACGGACCACCCGCACGATGTAGCGGCTGGTCTTGCGCAGGCCGCCCGCGGTGAGCACGTGCACCTCGCTGCCGTGCCCGTAAACCTCGGCGATGCTCTGCCGCAGTCGGCGCGCCGCGTTGCCGGTGTCGAGTTCCGCTTCGACCACGACCCGCCCCGCGACGATGTGCAGACCGCCGGCGAACCGGAGTAGCGCCGCCATCTCGGATTTACGGCAACAGGGTTTGGTGACCGCGACCCGGCTCAACTCGTCCTTCACCGCGGCCGTCATCGCCATCGCGCTGCTCCAGTCGTCTCGCTCTGCCCCCGTTACGGCACGCCGGGCTCTGCACCCACCCGTCACCGGCGTTTCAACCGGTGCCGAGCACTCCGCGTAGTGCGGCGGCGAGAGCCTGCTGATCGTGCCGCGGACTCCCGTCGGACGCCGCTACCGGCGCCACAACCAGACGTCCCCCCAGGGATTCTGCCGCACGGGACAGACCGGTGTGGTCCCCAACGATGTGTGGATCTGCCAGCACGACGTCTACCTTCAACGCCGGAGCGTGTTCGGCCAGCGCGTGGAGATGCCCTTCGAACGGCATTCCCTTGGTCTCACCGTCCGTGCTGAGGTTCAGCACGAGGATCCGGCGGGCCGGCGAGCTGACGATCGCGTTCGCGAGATCGGGCACCAGGAAGTGCGGCAACACGCTGGTGAACCAGGAGCCGGGGCCGAGAACCAACGCATCGGCCATCGCCACCGCCTCGACCGCCTCCGGGCAGGCCGGCGCATCCGCCGGGTTGACCCGGACCCGGCGCACCTGCCCGCGCGTCGTGGCCACCTCGTGCTGGCCGTGGATCGTCACGACGTTGCCCAGTGCACCGGCGACGTCGGCCTCGATGTCCAGCGGCTGGGCCGCCATCGGCAGCACCCGGCCCCGGCAGCCCAAAACGCGGGCCGCGTGGTCCAGCGCGGGGATCGTGCCGCCGAGGATGTCGGTGAGGCCGGCCAGGATCAGGTTGCCGATCGCGTGACCACCGAGGTCGCCGCCGCCGGGGAAGCGGTGCTGGAACACCGCGGCGGTCACCGGATCGGCGGGGTTCGCCAGCGCCACCAGTGCCTGGCGGAGGTCACCGGGCGGAATCCCGCCGAACTCCCGCCGCAGCCGACCGCTGGAGCCGCCGTCGTCGGCGACCGTGACCACGGCGGTCGGGTCGATCCCCAGCAGACACAAGGCCTTGAGCGAGGCGAACAGCCCGTGCCCGCCTCCGAAGGCCACCACCCGCGGAGGTCGCTCGGTGTCCCAACCGATCACGCCTCTCGCCTTCCCACGGAATTCTTTTCGACCGACCCCTGCGCAGGTCGCTCAGCCTGCCGCCGGGATACGGGAGGTGGAGAAGAGTTCACTGCCGTCCGCCCCTCTGCCGCACGCTGCCATCCGGACACCGCACGTCCGCATTGACATGCTCTGCGCCGTAGATGCCCCGCACTGCATGGATCGACTGCAACGCGTGGCGGAGGCGGACGGTACCGTGCCTCGCGGCGGCCGTCACTCCCGGCCCAGGTCCCGGTGGCTCACAGTGGTGGGGATACCCCGGGCTTCCAGTCTCGACGCCAACGCGATCGCGCTGGCGACGCTCCGGTGCTTACCGCCCGTGCACCCCACCGCGATCGTGAGGTAACGCTTACCCTCCCGTTTGTACCCGTCGGTGGCCATCGCGACGACAGCCGCGTACTGATCGAGGAACTCCACGGCGCCCGGCTGCGCCATCACGTAGTCGCTGACCGCCTCGTCCTTACCGCTGAACGGCCGCAACTCCGGAACCCAGTGCGGGTTGGGCAACCAGCGCATGTCGACGACGAGATCCGCGTCGGCGGGCAGCCCGTACTTGAAGCCGAAGGAGAGCGTGGTCACGTGCAGCGTCTGCTCGGGGGTGACGAACAGTTCCTCGATCCGGCCGCGGAGCTGGTTGCCGTTGAGCAGGCTGGTGTCGATGATCACATCGGAGACCTCGCGCGCGTTCGCCAGTAGCACCCGCTCTGCCGCGATGCCGTCGGCGAGCCGCCCGTCACCCTGCAGCGGATGCGGACGCCGCACGCTCTCGAAGCGGCGGATCAGCACGTCGTCGGACGCGTCGACGAACACGACGCGGGGATTGAAGCCGCGCACCCGCAGATCGGCGACCGCGCCGAGCAGGTCGGTGGAGAACGCCCGGCTCCGGACGTCGAGCGTCATCGCGGTGCGGCGACCCGCGCCCCCGGACGCGAACGCCAGCTCGGCCATCGTCACCATCAGCGTCTGCGGGAGGTTGTCGACGACGTAATAGCCGACGTTCTCCAGCGCCCTGGCCACCGTGCTCCGCCCGGCCCCGGACAGGCCGGTCACTACGACGAGATCCATTTCGGCCCGTGCCGCGGCGATGCCGTCGACGTCCGACAGGTCGTCCGCGTCCGACCGCTCCCCGATCGTCATCGGTGCTCGTGTCCCCCCGCTCGGAGGGCGGCGGCAAGGCCGTCCGCCCCGTCTCCGGCTGTGCTCGTGGGTTGCCCGCTGGTTGGTGCTGCGGGTCCGCCGGCCGCCGATGGTGCCGCTGGTACGCCCGGTTCGCTCGCTATCCCTGATTCTGCTGCGCTAACAGCGGGTTGTGCAGCCCTCGTGGCCGACTTTCCGGACGCCTCCCGCCGATCGGACGCCGGCTGCTGCCCGGACGACTCCGGCGCGGTGCGGGCCGCGGGCACCACGTCGCCGGCTCCTGCGCCGGGACTGACGTCACCGGCCAGGGCCGCCACGATCGCCTCGGCCGTGCGTCGGCCGATGCCGGGCACCGTGACCAGCTCGTCGGCCGACGCCTGCCGCAGCCGCTTGAGCGACCCGAACTGCCGCAGCAGCGCCTTCCGCCGCGCTTCCCCGAGCCCCGGGACGTCGTCCAGCGCGGACTCGGTCATCCGCTTCGACCGCTTCTGCCGGTGATAGGTGATTGCGAACCGGTGTGCCTCGTCCCGGACGCGCTGCAGCAAGTACAACCCCTCGCTGGTGCGCGGCAGCACGAGCGGGAAGTCGTCGCCCGGCAGCCAGACCTCCTCCAGCCGCTTCGCCAGCCCGCAGAGCGCCACGTCGTCGATGCCGAGTTCGGCCAGCACGCGCGCGGCGGCCGCCACTTGGGGCGCACCACCGTCGACCACGACCAGATTCGGCGGGTAGGCGAACTTCCGCGGACGGCCGGTGGTCGGGTCGATGCCGACCGGCACTCCCCGATCGGGCTGCCGTTCACCCGGGACCTCGGCCGGGGTGGTCGCATCCGCGGCCACGACCTGGACCTGGCCGGCGAGGGAGTCGGCCTCCCCGGGCTCGGCGTCCGGGGTCGAGGCCTCGGGCACCAGGTCGCCGGTCTCGGCATGAGCGTCCAGGTACCGGTTGAACCGGCGACGCAGCACCTGGGCGAGCGCGGCCGTGTCGTCCGGCGGCCCGTCCGGGCCGGAGCGCACCGCGAACCGGCGGTACTCCGACTTGCGAGCCAGCCCGTCCTCGAACACCACCATGCTGCCGACGATGTCGGTGCCGCTGACGTGGGAGATGTCGTAACACTCGATCCGTAGCGGCGCCTCGTCGAGCAGCAGTGCGTCCTGGATCTCTTGGAGCGCCTTCGACCGAGCGGTGAGGTCGCTGGCCCGCTTGAGCTTGTGCTGCACGAAGGCCTGCTCGGCGTTGCGCTTGACGGTCTCCATCAGCGTCTTCTTGTCGCCACGCTGGGGGACCCGGAGCGCGACCCGGCTGCCCCGCAGCTCGGAGAGCAGATCCTCGACGACGGGGGCGTCGGTCGGCAGCTCCGGGACCAGCACCTCCTTCGGCACCGCCTCGCTCGCGTCGTCGCCGCCGTAGATCTGCAGGCAGAACTGTTCGACCAGGTCGCCCACGCCGAGGTCTTCGACCTTCTCGACCACCCAGCCGCGCTGGCCCCGGACCCGGCCACCGCGGACGTGGAAGACCTGGACAGCGGCCTCGAGCCCGTCGTCGGCGAACGCGATGACGTCGGCGTCGGTGCCGTCACCGAAGACGACGGCCTGCTTCTCCATCGCCCGCCGTAGCGCACCGATGTCGTCCCGGAGCCGGGCCGCCCGCTCGAACTCCAGCTCGGTGCTGGCCTGCTGCATCTCCCGTTCGAGGCGGCGGAGCATCTGGTCGGTCTTGCCGGCCATGAAGTCGCAGAAGTCCTCGACGATCTCCCGGTGCTCCTCGGCGGAGACCCGGCCGACGCACGGCGCGGAGCACTTGTCGATGTAGCCGAGCAGGCACGGCCGCCCGATCTGCCCCGCCCGCTTGAACACACCGCTCGAGCAGGTGCGCGCCGGGAACACCCGGAGCAGCAGGTCGAGGGTTTCGCGGATCGCCCAGGCGTGGGCGTACGGCCCGAAGTACCGCACACCTTTCTTCTTCGGGCCCCGCATCACCCGCAGCTGGGGGTACTCCTCGTAGAGGGTGACCGCCAGGCTCGGGTAGCTCTTGTCGTCGCGGTACCGGACGTTGAAGCGCGGGTCGTACTCCTTGATCCAGGAGTACTCCAGCTGCAGCGCCTCCACCTCCGTGCTGACCACTACCCAGTCGACCTTGGCCGCGGTGGTCACCATCTGGTAGGTACGCGGATGGAGGCCGGCCGGATCGGCGAAGTAGGAGTTCAGACGGTTGCGGAGGTTCTTCGCTTTCCCGACGTAGATGACCGTGCCGCGAGAATCCCGGAAACGGTAGACACCAGGAGACTCCGGGATCGTCCCCGGAGATGGGCGGTACGTGGACGGGTCGGGCACGGTGGAAAGCCTAGTCGGCCGTGCCGACACTTTCGCGAAGCGAACAGGCGGTGCGGTCGCGAAGCGAACAGGCGGTGCGGTCGCGAAGCGAACAGGCGGTGCGGTCGCGAAGCGAACAGGCGGTGCGGTCGCGAGGCCAACGAGGGTCACTGGATCGTCCCAATACCGCTTTTCGGCCGGTCCCACTGTCAGACATACGACAAGACACGGCATCATGGGGCGCCAGATGCCCAATGACGCCCCAGCGGCACTCCATGGGCCGAGCAGGACTTCGAACGAACGTCGATGACGCGAACACGGAACGAGGCGACCGGGAAGATGCAGGCCGGGGACACAGCAGGGCGAACCGACGGCGGGGGGCGGCGATGACCGTACCGGCGAGCCCGCAGGCGGACGACCCGTTGGCCGGTGTCGACCTGTTCGCCGGGCTGGCGCCCGCGGTACGCAGCCGGGTGGCCGCCGCTGCGGTGCCCCGCAGCTACCGGCGGGGCCAGCTGCTGTTCCTCGAGAAGGACCCGGGCGACTCGCTGATCATGGTGCGCCGGGGCGCGGTCTCGGTGTTCCGCACGGCGCCGACCGGCGACCGGGCGCTGCTCTACGTCGTCCGGCCGCCCGGCGTCCTGGGTGAGTTGTCGCTGCTCGACGGCGGCACGCGGTCCGCGTCGGCGGAGGCGCTCGAGGAGACGCACGTGCTCGCGCTCTCCCGCGGAGCGTTCCTGGAGCTGGTGCGGACCCAGCCACCGATCCTGGACGGCGTGATGCGGTCGTTCGGAGCGCTGATCCGGCGCCTGACCGATCAGACGTCCGACCACATCTTCCTCGACCTGCCCGGACGCGTGGCGAAGACGTTGATCCGGCTGGTCGGCGACAACCGCTCGCCGGTCGTGACGATCGACCTGAACCAGACCCAGCTGGCCGAGATGGCCGGTGGGTCGCGCCAGAGCGTCAACCAGGCGCTGGGGACGTTCGCGACCCGCGGCTGGCTCCACACCGAGGGACGCAAGATCGTCGTCACGGACATCCCCGCCCTCCGCCGCCGCGCCGGCATGACGTAAATCGGGCGGCCTGGACACGGTCACCCGCCGTACCAAGTACAACTACGCGCGCCTAGCGGCGTTTGAACAGCATCCGCGGCCAGTGGATGCTGGCCTATGGTTGTCGCGCCTTCGGGTGGCGCGCGGAGTCGTTGTCGCGCCTCCCGGGCTATGGCACGGGTATCGCGACATTCATCGCGCAAGGCGTCCGGAGAGCGCGACACCCATCGCGCTGGCACCCGGAGGGCGTGACTTTCATGTCGCCGGGCACCCGGGAAGCGCAACAACCACGTCGCCGGGCACCCAGGAAGCGCAACATCTGACCTGGAGCCCGGCGAGCGCGGGCCGACGCCCGAGGGGCCCGCGATCAGGAGCCTCCCCTGATCCGCGGCGCCGTTCGAACAAGCAACTACGCGCGGTGGGTGCCGTCCGCGAACGTGAATCTGGACGGCACATGGTCACGTTGGGTCATCAACTCACTCACATGTGACCCAATTCTCAGTATCATCGGTAACGATGACACCGGTGCACACGAGCTCGTCGAGTTGTGTCTCGGGAACGCGGACGGTCGACCCCGCCGGATGGCCGATCCCCGTGGAATCGGTCCATGCGGTCCGCAAGGTCACGGTGACCATACTCGACATTCCGGGCATTACGGGATTTCGCCTCCCACCAGGCTAGGAACACTGTCGGCCTGGTACTCCGGACGCGCCGGACCCCACCGCTCAAGTCGCCACACACCGTAGTCGGGCCTCATCCGGACGTGTCAGCGAACCGTCCGGTAGACGACTGAGAAAGCCGCCGACCGGATGAATATTGCCCGGATGGGTGGCTCCTAGCCATCCTCGCTGAGACGATTCACAGCAAATAGCCGACACTAGGTCCGAGCACGTGAGCGGGGTGAACGTCCCATCGACACGCACTGTGCACGCTGCGCCGCGGTGGGCCGCCCCGGCGACCGTTTCTGCGGCCGCTGCGGCTCGCCCCTGCTGCGCAAGTGCCCCAGCTGCACAGCCGGCGTCGACCTGAGCGCCGCGGCCTGCCCGAACTGCGCCGCCGACCTCGACCCGGCCGGCCGCGGGCTGCCCGTCGCCGGTACCGCACCGCGGGAGGAGCGCCGGGTCGTCACGATCCTGTTCGTCGACCTCACCGGCTTCACCAACCTCGGCGAGCGCCTGGACCCGGAGGACCTCCGAGCGCTCCAGCAGCGGTATTTCGACACGGTCGCCCGCGCGATCCGCCGCCGCGGCGGCGTCGTCGAGAAGTACATCGGCGACGCGGTGATGGCGGTGTTCGGCGCCCCGGTCACCCAGGAGGACGACGCGGTCCGGGCGGTCCGCGTCGGGCTCGAGCTGCAGGCCGACCTGGACGGCCGGATCATCGGTCCGGCCGGGCCGCTCCGTGCCCGGGTGGGCATCGCGACCGGCGAGGTCGTCGTCGACCTGGACGCGATCCGCGACGGCGGCCAGGCGCTGGTCGCCGGTGACGTGGTGAACGTGGCGTCCCGGCTGCAGTCGCACGCGCCGGTCGGCGGCATCGTCGTGTCGTCGGCGACCTGGCGGGCCAGCCGGGAGTACGTCGAGTACGCCGAGATGCCGCCGGTGATGGTCAAGGGCAAGGCCGGCCCGGTGCCGGTCTGGCGTCCGCTGCGGCTGGTGCAGCGCCGGTGGGACCGGCACCGCGACCACGGCCCGTTCGTCGGACGCGGCCCCTACCTGGACCACCTGGCCGGCCTGCTCCGCGCGACGATCGACGACCGGGCGCCGCGCATGGTGACGGTCGTCGGGCCGGCGGGTGTCGGGAAGAGCCGCCTGGTGCGCGAGCTGAACCGGCACGCCGAGCAGGCGATGCCGGTCGGCGTCCGCTGGGTGGGCGGCCGCTGCCTGGCCGGTGGCGAGGGTGGTCCGTTCGCCGCGATCGCCGAGGTCGTCACCGGGTACGCGGGGGTGCTGGAGTCCGACAGCGCCGACACCGCACGGCGCAAGGTCGTCGACTCGCTGCACGGTCTGCTCACCACCGCCGAGCGGGCCAGCGTCGTGGACGCACTCGCCCCGCTGGTCGGTTACGCGGCCCCGCCGGTCGAGGCGGACGAGGCCCAGGCCGCCTGGCGGATGTTCTTCGGTCGGCTCGCCGCCCGGCGTCCGCTGGTCGTGGTGATCGAGGACCTGGCGCTCGCCGAACCTCCGCTGCTGGACTTCCTGCGCCAGCTCGTCGACACCGTCGACGGGCCGCTGCTGGTCGTCGCCACCGCCCGGCCGGAGATCCTCGGTCACGGGCGGATCCCCTGGTACGACGCCACCCACCCCCGGCACGCGCTGGTGGAGCTGCCGCCGCTCGACCCGCACGACACGCTGACGCTCTTCCGCGCCCTCTCCGGGGACTCGCCGATCCCGGAGAGCGCGCTCGAGCACCTCACCGTGCTCGCCGCCGGCACGCCGCTCTACGCCCACGAGTACGTCCGGATGCTGGCCGACCAGCGCCCGGACGGCGATCCCGAAGACCCCGATGACGCGCTGCCGCTACCCGATTCGGTCCGCGCGGTCGTCGCCAGCCGTGTCGATCTGCTCGGCCCGCGCAGCCAGCGCGCCCTGCAGGCCGCCGCGGTGATCGGCGAGGTGTTCTGGCCCGGTGCGGTGGCCACCGTGGCCGAGCTGGCCCGCGACGAGGTCGAGGCGCTGCTGGCCGAGCTGCGCGCCAAGGCGTTCATCCGCCCGGCCACCGGCCACGTGCTGGCCGGGGAGCCCGCGCTGGCGTTCTCCCACGCGGTCGTCCGTGACCTGGCCTACCGCAGGCAGCCCCGCGCGCTGCGCGTCGTCCGGCACCAGCGGGCGGCCCGCTGGCTGCAGTCGCACGTCACCGGCCGTACCACCGAGGCCGTCGACGCGGTCGCCCATCACCGGGTCGCCGCTCTCGAGCTGGCCCGGACGCTGCACATGGACGTCCGCCCGTTCCTCCAGCCGGCGCGCACCGCGCTGGTGGCCGCCGCCGAGCGCGCCGCCAGCCTGCACGCCGCCCCGACCGCGGTCGACCTGCTCGACAAAGCCCTCGCACTGTGGGACGACTCGTCGACGAGCGTCACGCTCGACGACCTGGCGGCCCTGGAACACCCCGCCGCCCGGGACGACGAGGTCGCCCGGCTCACCGCGCTCGTGCTGCGGTGGCGGCTGCGTTTCGGCACGGACGCCGACCAGTTCCACGCGACCGGCGGTGCCGCCGAGGTCGCGCGGTGCGCCAGCCAGCTCGAGGTGCTCGGCGCCCGGGACGCCGCCGCGTCGGCCCGCACGCTGCTCAGCCAGGTGGCGTGGGCCCGCGGTGACCGTACGGCGGCCCTGGCCCACCTCGACCGGGCCCTGGCACCCTACGGCGCCGGCGACGAGAGTCCGGTGCGCGCCGCCGCCCACGCCGAACTGGCCCGGCTGCGGATGATGAGCTACGAGGTGGACGAGGCGACCACCGCCGCCAAGACCGCCGGCGACCTGGCCCGTCGGCTCGGCCTGCCCGAGCTGGAGGTCAACGCGCAGATCACCGAAGGCGCGGCCCGGTACCTGGCCGGCGACCTCTCCGGGCTCACGCTGCTGGAGCGGGCCGTCGACCGGAGCCGCACCGACCACCTGCGGTCGCTGCGCCGGGCGTCGGAGAACCTGGCGAGCGCGCTGCAGGAGGAGGGCGAGATCGCCCGGAGCTTCGCCCTGCTGGACGAGGCCGCCGCGACCACGCTCGCCTACCGCGGCAAGCCGCACCCCGGCCACACCCCGATGCGGGCCTACTTCGACGGCGACTGGGACGCCACGCTGGCCTCGGCCGACGCCGCGTTCACCGGCGACGAGACGCTGGACGCCGAGTGGGCCCACCTGCGGACGCTGGCGGCCTGGCTGCGGGCGCTGCGGGGCGAGGACACCGGCTTCAACCCGGAGCTGATCGTCGTCACCGCGGCCCGCCACGGCACCCGGCTGGCGCTCGCCAACGCGCTCGCACACGGTGCGCTCTACCGCGCGGTCACCGGCGCCTCCGAGCAGGCCACGGTCGCGCTGCGCCGGTTGGAGGCCGAGCACGCCGCCGAGCCGCTGGCGCCGCGGGAGTGGCTGGCCGCCGCAGCGCACGCGGCGGTGCTCACCGGCGTCCGCTGTGGCGCGCGTGCGGAGGAGTCCGCGGGGTGGCTGAAGGGTGTCCTGGACGCCGCGCCGCGGGAGACGCTCTGGGTCCGGGCGGCACGCTCGGTGGTGAACGGCGGGCTGGCCGCACACGGCGGTGACCACGGCACCGCGGCGCTGCACCACGCGGTCGCCGCCTCGGTCTACGAGCGGATGGGTGACGCGACCGACGCCGCGCTCGCCACCGCGTGGTCGTTGCGGGCCGCGCGGGCGGGCGAGGTCGCGCCGGTGCCGGAGCTCACCACCCGGCTGACGACGTTCGGCCTCCGCAACCGGGCGCGTCTGCTGCTCCGCTTCGCGACCACGGGCCCGCTCGACACCCCGACGGACTCTTCGGAGGCCGACGAGGTGCCGGACGATCCGGGGCCGCTGACCGACCCGAAGGCGCTGACTGATCAAGCGCCCTCGTCGAGGCCCGCCTCGATCGCGTAGCGCACCAGCCCGGCCCGGTTGTGCACCTGCAGCTTGTCCATGACGTTCTGCAGATGGTTCTGGACCGTGCGGACCGAGAGGCTCAGCCGGGTGGCCACCTGCTTCGCGGTCAGCCCCCTGGCCACCAGCCGGAGCACCTCGGTCTCGCGTCCGGTCAGCGCCGGTCCGGCGGCCGGTTCCGGTCCCGCCGCCAGCCGCCGGTACTCGCCGAGCACGAGCCCGGCCAGGCCCGCGGTGAAGGCCGCCTCGCCCCGCGCCGTCCGGGCGACGGCGTCCACCAGCTCTCCGGCGCCGGCCGACTTCACCAGGTAGCCGGTCGCACCGGCCCGGATCGCCTCCAGGACGTCCGGCCGCTCCGCGCTGGCCGAGAGCACCAGCACGCGGCAGGAGGGATCGGCCGCGAGGATCCGCGCGGTCGCCTCGACGCCGGACAGCTCCGGCAACTGGAGGTCCATCACGACCACCTGCGGACGGCTGGCGGCGGCGATCCGCACCGCGGCGGCACCGTCTCCCGCGGTGGCCACCACGTCGAATCCGGCCGAGGCCAGGTCACGGGCCACGGCGTCGCGCCAGAGCGGATGGTCGTCGACGATCATCACTCGTACCCCGCGGGTACCGGGCTCGGAAGCGCCGGGCGACTCCGGGGACTCCGGCCCTCCCTCGTTCGGAGTGAGTCCCTCACCGGGGTACATGGAGCTCCACCTCTGTTCCCTCACCGGGCTGACCGGTGATCGTCACCGTGCCGCCGAGTGTCCGGATCCGACCGCGGATCGACTGAATCACACCGAGTCGCCCTTCGGCGGCGGCCTCGGCCAGTCGGCCGGGCGGCAGCCCCGGGCCGTCGTCCCGGACCGTGACCAGGACCGCGTCCGGCTCCTCCTCGATGACGACCCAGGCGTGCGCACCCGGCGCGTGCTCACCGACGTTGTGCAGCGCCGCGCCGACCGCCGCCGCCACCTCGGACGCGACCGCCGCCGGGAGTAACACCGGCTCGGCGGGGGCGACCAGCTCCACCCCCGGTGTCGCCGTCGCCGGGGCGACCAGCGCGGTCAGGTCGACCTCGCCGTGCGCGGGCGCCGACGAGCCACCGGTCATCAACGCCCGGAGCGCGGCTTCCTGCTCACCGGCGAGCTCCGCCAGTTCGCGGCCCGGCCCGTCCAGCTCCGCGCCGCGTCGCTTCACCAGCGCGAGCACCTGCAGGACGCCGTCGTGGATCTGCCGCGCGAGCCGGTCACGTTCGGCGACGGCACCCTGCTCGCGCCAGGTGTCGACCATGATCCGGTCGACTTGCCGGAGCACCTCCGCCACGTAGCCGATCACGATCGCGGCGAGCAGCACGAGAATCATGTTGTGCACGGTTCCGCGGGTCGGCTGACCGTCGACGACCAGGACGTTCGCCGCGCCCAGGGCGAGCGTCGCCAGCATGCCCCCGACGACCTCCCAGCGCAGCGCCCACGCCATCACCGCGCTCGCCGCCCACACCGTCGGCACGGTGTACTCGCCGTCGGCGATCCGTTCCGGCGTCTCGACCAGCAGGGTCGCCAGGACCGTCGCGAGCGTGATCAGGAGATCCACCGCGAGCAGGACCGGCGTCCGTAGGCGGGGCCGTGCGTAGCAGTACGTCGCGACGACGCTCCAGACCGTCATCCCGACGAGCGTCGCGATGCACCAGGCCGGGCTGCGCACCCGACCCAGGTCGTCCAGGTTGAGCGCGACCGCGTAGACCAGCGTCAGGAACCGGAACGCGGCAAGCCCACGCCAACCGGTGACCTCGACGGTGAACCCCGCCGGGCGCCGGTCACCCGACGTCGGACGAGTCCGTGTTTCAGGCAGCAACGGGCTCCGCCGCGGGACGGTCGGCCGCGACGCCGCTCTTGACCGACGCCGCGTACACGTCGCGGTACTCCTGGCCGGACAGTTGCAGCAGCTCGTACATGATCTGATCGGTCACCGACCGCTCCACGAAGCGGTTGCCGGCCATCCCCGCGTAACGGGAGAAGTCCAGCGGCTTCCCGACCCGCATCCGGACCCGCATGACCTTGGGGATCAGCTGCCCGATCGGCTGCACCTGGTCGGTGTTGATCATCGCCACCGGGATGACCGGGACGCCGGTCTCCAGCGCGAGCCGGGCCACGCCGGTCTTCCCCCGGTACAGCTTGCCGTCCGGCGACCGGGTGCCCTCGGGATAGATGCCGAGCAGGTGCCCCTCCCCGAGTACGCGGGCGCCGGTCGTCAGCGCGGCCTCGGCGGCGGAGCCGGACGTCCGGTCGATCGGAACGCACCCGGCCGCGCTGAAGAACAGCCGGGAGAACATGCCCTTGAAGCCCTTACCGGTGAAGTACTCCGCCTTGGCGAGGAACGTGATGCGGCGCGGAACCATCAGCGGGAGGAAGAACGAGTCGCTGAACGACAGGTGGTTGCTGGCCAGGATCGCCGGGCCGTGCGCCGGGATCTGCTCGACGCCCTCCAGCACCGGCCGGAAGAGCACTCGGAGAAAAGGCCCGATCAGGATGTATTTGCACACCCAGTAGAACACCAGACCTCCTCGTTGGCCGTGCGGGTCGAGCGTACCGGCGACGAGACGGTCGACGGCCCACCCGAACTCTCCTCCCCGGTTTACCCATAGTGGCGTTCACCACGCTCGTCGACGCCGACTCGCAGCGGGGCATCCCGGGCCGAATACCCCCTTCCCGGGCCGGTGGGACGCAGGTTGTCTCAACTGCCACTTCTGACTCAGTGGTCCGCACGGTGTCGAGGTGCTCCGAACGCGAGGCCGATGACGCCGCCTCGTGTCACGATGGGGGCCGACGCTCGCCGCGCCGCTCCGGCCGCGGCCGGCCGACGATGACCGTGCGTACCGCACACGGACGGTTGACACGACCGCTCGGCGCTGCCCGGACCGGGTGCTGGGCGGAGTTCCTGGGAGGTTGGGGATGAATTCTTTTCGACCGACTCCTGCAGACGGCGATCAGCCTGCAGGAATCGGTGAGGTTGAAAAGAGTTCACCGTCCGTGCTGCCCGGCGCAGAACCTTTCCTTTTCGACGCTGGGTCCGACGCGCCCGCGGGCGTTCTGCTGAGCCACGGCTTCACCGGCACTCCGCAGTCGATCCGCCCGTGGGGCGAGGCGCTGCACGCCGCCGGGTACACGGTGGCGTGCCCCCTGCTGCCCGGACACGGCACCCGCTGGCAGGACATGAATCGCACGACGTGGCGCGACTGGTACGCGACGGTGGAGCAGGAGTACCTGGCGCTGCGCGACCGGCTCCCCCAGGGCGCACCGGTCGTGGTCGGTGGCCTCTCCATGGGCGGCACGCTCGTCACTCGCCTGGTCCAGGAGCATGCCGGACGCGATACCGAGCCGGCCGGCCTCTTGCTGGTCAACCCGTCCTACCTCACGCTGCGCAAGGACGCTGCCCTGCTGCCGGTCGTCAGCCGTGTCCTGGGGTCGTTCCCCGGGATCAGCGACGACATCAAGAAGCCGGGCGCGCACGAGCTCGCCTACGACCGGCTGCCGCTCAAGGCCGCGGCGTCGCTGAGCCAGCTGTGGAAGCTGGTCCGGGCCGACCTCGGCCGGGTGACCGTGCCGGTCCGGCTCTTCCGCAGCCTGACCGACCACGTCGTCGAGCCGGCCAGTGGTGAGGCGCTGCTGGCCGGGGTCGCGTCGTCGGTGAAGTCCGAGGTCATCCTGCCGGAGAGCTACCACGTCGCGACGCTCGACAACGACGCGCCGACGATCTTCGAGAGCAGCGCGGAGTTCATCGCGTCGCTGCTCCGCCCGGCAAGTGCGGACGGCACACGATGAGCGGGACTCCAGGGCGTCCGCACCGGGGTAGACGCGACAACGGTCTCGACGCGACCGAGTTCGTGCCGCTCGCCGACGTCGACCCCCGCATCGGCGAGCACTTGCTCGACGTCCTCGGCATCGTCGGTATCGCCGCGTACCTGGCGCCGAGCGCCGACCTGAACCCGGTCGTGCGGTCCACCTCGCTGCCGGCCCGGCCGACCGACCGGCTGTGGGTCGACCGCGACCGGCTGGACGAGGCCCGCGGGCTGCTGGAGGCGGTCCAGGAAGACGCGGTGCAGAACGACGAAGCGGGCGCTCGGTCGTCGAGTTCGACGCTCCCGCTCGAGGTCGACGTCGACACCGAGTGGGAGCGGATCATCGCGGGTTACGACGCGACCGCCGCTCCCGAGCGTCCGCGTCGCCGTGCGGTGTCGGAACCGCCCGACAACACCTCCGCGGGGGACGTCGGGCCTGCCGACGCCCCGGCGCTGAGCGAACCGACCGCCGATCCACTGCCGGTCCGCACGCCGGGCACCGCCGACCAACCGGTGCGGCCCGACCCGACGCCCACCGACCCAACGCGGAGCGACCCGGCCGCCGCCGACGCGACGCTGAGCGAACCGACCCGGGTCGATCCGGCGCCCGCCGATCCCGAGCCGGAGCCGCCGTCCAGCGGTGTCGAGCCCACGGCCGGCCCTCCCACCGAGTCGCGTCCGGCGGCTCCCTCCTCGGCGCCCCCGGGTGCCGGCCTCCTGCGGCCGACCGGCCGTGATCGGCTGATCGGCACCGACGCACCGCCGACCGACTTCCCGGTCGACGACGAGGAGGGTTACGAGCCGCCCCCGCCGCCACCGCTCCCCCGGCTGTCCGCACCGGTGATCGGCGCGCTGCTGGCGATCGCGGCGGGCCTGGTGTTGCTGTTCCGGTCGGACACGCTCGGGCTGAGCGAGTCGGTGCGGTTGCTGTTGGCGCTCTGCGGCATCTTGGGTGGTGCCGGTGCGCTGGTGTGGCGTCTGCGGGACGACTGGACCGACGACGACCCGGACGACGGGGCCGTCGTCTAATCCAGGCTTTGCCGAACGGACACGTGGCCGCCGCGAGCCCGTAGCGCGCATCCCTCACCGTGGACGGTGGGAGGTGGTCGCGATGACCGGCACCTTGACGCCGCTCCGTTCGCCACACCGTCATGCCCGGGTTCTCGCGCTCTGGTGCACGTTGACCGGGCACGACCCGGATTGGTTCGACGAGCCGGAGCGGGAGGCGCTGCTGGCCCGGACCGAGATCGCCGCACTCGCCGAGGTCCCCGACGCGGTGCTGCTCGACGCCGGGCAGGCGGTGCGGCGCGGAACGTCGTTGCCGCTGGAACGGTGGCTGGCCGCGGTCCGCGTCGTCCGTCCGGCGGACCGGATCAGCGCGTGAGGCCGACCTCGACGACCAGCGGGCGGTGGTCACTGGCCCGGGCGACGTCCGGGGTGTCGAGCACACGGTAGCCACGGGTCGGCACGCCGGGTGAGACGAACAGCCCGTCGATGCGGCGGCGGGGCGACCGGGTGCTGAACGTCGGCGTCGGGTCGTCGGCACCGGCGTCGACCAGGCGCTCGGTCAGCGCCCGCCAGGCCGGCCCGTCCGCGGTCTCGTTGACGTCGCCGGCGAGCACCGTCGGGGTGTCGTCCGGCAACGCCGAGAGCAGGACCGGGACGTGCGCGACCCGCTCCGGCTCGGTGAGTCCCAGGTGGACGCCGACGACCGTGAACGGTGCGCCCGCCAACGCGCCCCGGAGCACCACCGCCGCACGCGGGTGCTGGAAGCGCGTGAACGGCAGGCGCACCACCGCGGTGTCGCGCACCGAAACGGCGAGCGACGCCAGCACGAGGTTCCCGGACGCGTCGCCGCCGCCGCGCGCCACGACCAGGCCGCAGCGGCGGGCCAGCTGCGCCGCACGAGCCCGCCAGCGCAGGACCCGGGGTGCCTCCTGGAGGACCACGACGTGCGGCTCGGCGTCCCGGATGGTCCGCGCCAGGGCGTCCACGTCGTCGCGGAGCCCGCGAACGTTCCAGTCGAGTACCCGCAGCCAGACCGGCCTCGCGTCGGATGGCTCAGCGGACGGCGCAGTCACCGGATTCGCGCGAGGTCCGCCGCGCCGACCAGGCCGGCCTTGTTGCCCAGCGCCGCGATCCGCACCTCGGCCGCCTCGGTCCGTCCCCGCAGCGCGGTCACCTTCGCGTACGTCTCCCGGGCCGGGATCGACAGCAGGTCACCGGCCTCGGCGACGCCGCCGCCCAGGATGATGCAGCGCGGATCCCAGGCGGAGACCAGGTCGGCCATCCCCCAGCCCAGCCAGTTGCCCAGCTCGCTGAAGGACGCCAGCGACACGCCGTCACCGGCCTGTGCGGCCCGGGTCACCATCGGCCCGTCGATCGCGTTGACGTCGCCACCGGCCATCTCCAGCAGCGTCCTGGCGTCGTCCGGGTCGTTCCTGGCCCGTTCCCTGGCGAACCGCACCAGCGCCTTGCCGCTCGCGTACTGCTCGAAGCAGCCGCTGGCGCCGCAGCCGCAGGGGTGTCCGTCCGGTACGACCCGGACGTGTCCGAACTCGGCGGCCATGCCGAACTCGCCGCGGTAGACCTCACCGTTGACCACCGCGCCGCCGCCGATCCCGGTGCCGACCGTGATCAGCAGCAGGTGGGGCCGATCGCGTCCGGCGCCGAACCGGAACTCCGCCCAGGCCGCCGCGTTCGCGTCGTTCTCGACGACGACCGGCAGGTCGACCCGCTCCTGGATCCGGTCCCGCAGCGGCTCCCGGCGCCAGGCCAGGTTCGGGGCGTGCAGCACGACCGAGCGAGATGCATCGATCCAGCCCGCTGCGCCGACACCCACGGCTTCGATCGTGTAGTCCTCGCCCAGCTCGCGAACGACCTCGGCGATGACCCGGGCGGTGTCGTGGACGTCCTGGCTGGGTGTCGGACGCCGCACCGTAGCCAGAACTTCACCATCCGGAGTCACCACTCCGGCCAGCACCTTGGTTCCTCCGACGTCGACTCCGACGGTCAGCGTCACGCGCCCCTCACCACACCTACGCACCCTTCTCGTCTCTGCACGCAGCCCGTGAGTGCATCCGCGCCGGTCGGGATCTCCGGCGGTCACCGGCGTGCGGCCGGTTCCGTCGCAGCGTATGGCACGCCGCTCGGACGGTATCGATCGCTCCACCCGTGGCGTGCGGTCGGTGCCGCCCGAGGCACGGTCAACCGATGTCGATCCGCTCCACCGGCGGGCCCTCTCCCGGCTCGTTCCCCGGGTCGTCCGTACCGCTGACCGCCTGCTCACCCCAGGTCGTGGCGACCTCGGCGACGACGCGCAGCAGCTCGGCACCGGCTACCGCGGCGTCCGCCACGGCTCCGGAGAACCGGGTCACCAGCTCCGGTGGCAGCTCGGGCGCGTTGACGCCACGGACGCGCTGCAGCAGCGCCTCGGCGAACCGGGCGGCCTCGTCGACCAGCGGTCCGGGCGGCGGGACGCTCACCGCTGCCCCACCGATGCCTCGGACGGACCGGCCGCAGTGGCGGAACCCGCCGGAGCGGCCGAACCCGCCGAACCCGCCGCGAACCGCACCTCGAGCCGCCCGTCCTGCAGCGTCGCTCCGGCGACCCGACGCCGCCGCAGCACCTCCGGCAGCGCCAGCAGACGCCGCCGGCCGGCCACCGTGAGGATCAGCTCGTCGGCGACCCGGGACAGCGCGATCTCGGACCGGTCGGCCAGCGGGAGCGCGAGCGAGAGCACGGTGTCCTCGCCACCCTGGTGCAGCCGCAGCGGTGGTTCGACCGGAACGGCGGCCACCGGGTCGGTGTCCTCGCCGTAGAGCTCGCTCGCCAGCGCGGCCAGCGCATCGACCCCCACCGGCTCGGCTGGCAGGTACGGGGCGGTGCGCAGCGGAACGCCCGCGAAGCTCTCCCCGGCCTCGGCGAGCCGGTCCCGCTGGGCGGCCGCCCAGCCGGCCCGCCACGGATCGTCGCCGTCCGGGATCACCCGGTTGACGACCACGCCGTCGACCACGAACCCGTGCAGCGCCAGCGCGGTGAACGTCCGGCGTGCCTCGGCGAGCACCACCGCCTCCGGCGTCAACACCAGCCGGACCGCGCTCGTCAGCGGGTCGGTCAGCAGGTCACGGACGTCCGCCAGCGAGCGCTGCAGCCGCTGGACGGCGGCGAGCACGGCGTCGTCCGGAAGCAGTGAACCCAGCTCGCGGCCGAGCACCGGCCGCGCCACCCCGGACAGCCGGCGGTGCAGGGGCGCCAGCCGATCGGTGTACCAGCCGAGCACGTCGGGGAGCGTCAGCAGACGCAGCGTCTCCGCGGTCGGGGCGCAGTCGACGACCACCGTGTCCCAGCGCCCGGAGCGGGCCTCCTCGTGCACGGCGAACAGCGCGAACAGGTCGTCGAGGCCGGGCGGCACGACGAGTTCCTCAGCGGCGACGCCGGTGAGGCCGCCGTGCCGGAGCACGGCCGTGAGGTAGTTCCGCAGCGTGCCCCAGTACCGCTCGTAGCGCGCCTGCGGATCGACCTGCTGGGCCCAGAGCCCGTCCTCGACCGGCGTGGGATCGGCCCCCACCGGTACGCCCAGCGCGTCCGCGAGCGAGTGCGCCGGGTCGGTGGAGACGACCAGCGTGGAACCGCCGCCGCGCCTCGCCGCCAGGACCGCGGTGGCCGCCGCGGAGGTGGTCTTGCCGACCCCGCCCTTGCCCGTGAAAAGTACGACCCGCATGGTCACGCCGTCGATTCCACGCGCTTCTTCAGGTCCTTCAGCGCGGTGTCCATGATCATCTTCTCGGCCTTGCGCTTGAACATTCCGAGCATCGGCATGTTCACGTCCACGGTCAGCGTGTAGGTGACGGTGGTGGTCCCGTCGCCGTTGTCCTCGAGGTCGTAGCTGCCGTCCTGGACCTTCATCATCTTGCTCTCGACGAGCGTCCACTCGATCCGGGTGAGGTCCTCGGCGTACGCGTACTCCAGCGTGTACTCGTCCTTCACCACACCCGCGTCGAGCACGAACCGGGCCTGGTGGGCGTAGCCGTCCTCGTACTCGCTGACGACCTCCACGCTCTTCACCGCGTCCACCCACTCCGGGTAGGACGGGAAGTCGCTGATGACCGAGGCGATCGTGTCGACCGGCGCGGCGATGGTGATCGACTGCTGGGAAGAGTCCGCCATGTCCCGACACGCTACTGGGTGGCCCGCGGCCCCGGTCACCACTCCAGGACGAACGGCGTCCCGGTCGCGCGGAAGTGCCCGACGTTGACGCACTCGGTGCGCCCGATCCGCATCCGGTGCTGCAGCGGCTGGTGGACGTGCCCGAACAGCGCGTACCGCGGCTGGTGCTCGTGGATCGCGTCCAGCAGCGCTTCGCTCGCGACCTCCGGACGCCGGGTGACGGTGTCCCATCGCAGCTCCGGTACGGCCGGCGGCACGTGCGAGCAGAGGACGTCGACCGGGCCGAGTGCCGCGACCTTGGCGGCGAACTCCTCCGGCGAGAAGTCCGCGCCGAACTGCACGATCGGCCGAGGACCGCCCTGGGTGCGGCGGGGCTGCGCGGCCGGCGCACCGTGTTGCTTGGATTTGGGCCGGGGCCAGCCGCCGACGAACCCGAACCGCCAACCGCCGATCTCGACGACCTCCGCGTCGAACATCCGGCGCTTGTCGTCGACGAACTCCGGCCAGAGACGCGGCATGTCGACGTTGCCGTAGGTGCAGTACGCGGGCGTCGGCATGACGTCGAACAGCTCGGCGTACTGGGCCCTCGCCGCCTCGGTGATCGCCGCGGTCAGCGCCTCGGGATCGCTCATCAGGCGGGCGCCGACCGAGCGCAGGTCGCCGAAGCGGTGCTCCTTGCGCAGTTCGGCGAACTCGGCGCCCGCCTCGGCGCCGAGGAGGTCGGCCAGGATGCCCTGGGTGGGGTCAGCGTAGTCCAGGTAGAGCAGCAGGTCACCGAGGACGACCAGGGCGTCGGCGCCGTCACCGGCTTCGGCCAGCGCTTCGGCCCGACCGTGGACGTCGGACACCACGTGGATACGGGTCATGCCGCGCCCACGGCGGGCTCACCGGGCTTCCGACCGGCCTCCAGCCGGTCCTTCACCCACCGCCCGCGGATCGCGGCGGACACCACGTCGGGGTCAACGGCGAGGAACGTCTCCTCGATCAGGTCCACGTGAGGCACTCCCGAAGCATGCCATTCCGCGGAGACGGGCCGGACGACCTGCGCTGCACCGCCGCGTGACCCGTGCCACGAATCCGGGTCCGTCCCGAGATACCGTCGGTCGATAACGGGTACCTCCGCTCCCACGGGTGCCCGGGGCCATCGGTACCGTGCGGTTCCAGCCCTGGGCACGCACCTGCCGTGACGCGCCGGGGTCTACCCCCCGCGTCAGCCCCGACCGGCCTAACCTGCCAGCGTCGGAGACCGTACGAAAGCGAGGCCGTGGTGCGTGAGTTCGCTCAGCCCGCCGTCTACACCGTGCCCGATGGGGCGAACCTGACCGACCCGGTCTGGAGCGCCGCCGACGAGGCACCGGACGCGGTGACGTTCCGCCGCCCGGCCGGGTCCGGCTGGCGCGACGTGACTGCGGCTCAGTTCCGCGCCGAGGTCATCGGCGTCGCGAAGGGGTTGATCGCCGCCGGCGTCCAGCCGGGCGATCGGATCGGCCTGATGGCCCGCACCCGCTACGAGTGGACGCTCGTCGACTACGCGATCTGGTCGGCCGGAGCGGTCACGGTTCCGATCTATGAGACCTCGTCGGCCGAGCAGGTCCAGTGGATCCTCGGCGACTCGGGCGCGGTCGGCGTCGTCGTCGAGTCGTCGGCTCACCAGTCGCTGGTCGAGAGCGTCCGTTCGGACCTGCCCGACCTGCGACGCATCTGGCAGATCGACGCGGACGCCGTCGGCCTGCTCACCGCCGATGGTGCTTCCGTGCCCGACGAGGCAGTGGCCGAGCGCCGAGCCGCACTCGGGCCGGACCAGGTCGCGACGATCATCTACACGTCCGGCACCACCGGCCGTCCGAAGGGCTGCGTGCTGACCCACAAGAACCTCCTGTTCGAGGTGGGGAACGCGCTGCCGGAGCTGGCGAGCATGTTCAACGCGGGCGCGTCCACGCTGCTGTTCCTGCCGCTCGCGCACGCGTTCGCGCGGCTGATCCAGCTCGGAGCCGTCCAGTCCAGGGCGACGCTGGGCCACGCGCCGGACATCAAGAACCTCATGGGCGACCTGCAGACGTTCCGCCCGACGTTCGTGCTGGCCGTTCCGCGCGTCTTCGAGAAGGTCTACAACGGCGCGAAGCAGAAGGCGCACGCCGAGGGCAAGGGCGGGATCTTCGATCGGGCCGACCGGGTGGCGGTCGCCTACAGCGAGGCGCTCGACAAGGGCGGCCCCGGCCTCGTGCTGCGCGCCCAGCACGCGCTGTTCGACAAGCTCGTCTACGGCAAGCTCCGCGCGGCGCTGGGTGGGGCCTGTACGCACGCGATCTCCGGCGGAGCACCGCTGGGTGCCCGGCTCGCGCACTTCTTCCGGGGCATCGGGCTCTGGGTGTCCGAGGGTTACGGGCTCACCGAGACGTCGCCGGCCACCGCCGCGAACGTCGACCGCGCGGTCAAGATCGGCACGGTCGGCCGGCCGCTGCCCGGCATGACGGTCCGGATCGCCGACGACGGTGAGGTGCTGATCGCCGGTGATCACGTGTTCCGGGAGTACTGGCACAACCCGGAGGCGACCGCGATCGCGCTGAAGGACGGCTTCTTCCACACCGGTGACCTCGGTGCGCTCGACGACGAGGGCTTCCTGACGATCACCGGCCGGAAGAAGGAGCTGATCGTCACGGCAGGTGGCAAGAACGTCGCCCCGGCCGTGCTGGAGGACCGGATCCGGGCGCACCCCCTGGTGAGTCAGGCGATGGTGGTGGGCGACGGCAAGCCGTTCATCGGCTGCGTCGTGACGATCGACCCGGACGCGTTCGGGCCGTGGAAGGCCAAGCACGACAAGGGCGCGGACGCTACTGTGAGCGATCTCGCGAACGACCCTGACCTGCGGTCGGAAATCCAGGCCGCGGTGGACGACGCTAATCAGGCCGTGTCGCGCGCCGAAGCGGTGAAGGTCTTCCGTATTCTCCCCCGCGACTTCACCGAGGAGACGGGCGAGCTGACGCCGAGCTTGAAGCTGAAGCGCGCCGTCGTGGAGAAGGAGTACGCCGACGAGATCGCCGCGATCTACACCTGACGAAGCCCGACCCGGCGCGGGCGGTTCCCCCGGCGCGGGTTCGCCCGGCTCCGGAACGTCCGGGGCCCGACCGTCCGGGGCCCGAACCTCCGGGGCCCGACCGTCCGGGGCCGCTGACCGGAGCGGCACCGGTGGCCCGAGCCGGGCCGGGTCCCGCGCCCGGCCGACCGCGAGCCGGCTCGGGTCGACCTGGCCCCAGCCTGCGTGGCTGGGGCGCCTGGCCGACAAGTACGGCGGCGCCCTCGGCACGCTGGAGATCGCCGCGCTGACCCGACTGGTCCGCGGCTCGCTGCTCCTGCTGATCATCGGCCTCTCGCTGGCCAGCACCCGTTCGCTCGCGCCGACGCTGCTCTGGTGCGCGCTGTTCGCGCTGGCGGCCGCGCCCGGCCTGATCGCGCCGGAACGCCCGTGGCCGGCGCGGATCGGCTGGCCCGCCGAGGTCATCGTCGTCGCGATGGCGGCCGCGACTCCTCCCACCGAGGAGGCGTTCGTCCACCCGGCGTTCCTGCTCTCCTACCTCGCCGCACCGGCGTTCGCGGTCGGCGCGGTCGCGGGTGTCGTCGAGCTGGTCGCGCTGGTCGTGGTGACCGCCGCGGCGCTGGTCGTCTCCGGCGCCCTGCAGGACCAGCTCGGTCAGGACACGTTCGTGCTCGCCGCCTTCGAGTCGACCGTCCTGGCCGCCGTGGCCGGCATCGTCGGCATGGCCGTCCGCCGCCTGGTCCGCAGCCGGAGCGACGCCGTCGAGCCGGAGTTCGTGCAGGCGGCCCGGCTGCTCACCCAGCTGCGGACGATCGCGCGGCAGCTTCCCGGCACGCTCGACCCCGGCAGCCTCGCCGACCGGCTCCTCGACGAGCTGGAGCGGGTGGCGCCGGCCGACCGCAGTGCGGTCCTCACCGGTAGCGGCGGCGGCCGCCTGGAGGTACTGACCCAGCGCGCGCCGGGTCGCGTCGCCTGGGAGACGTCGTTCGACGCCGACACACCACTCGCCGACACCTGGGCCAGCCAGCAGCCCCAGCTCTCCAGCCGGACACTCGACCGCGCCGGTCCGGGCACACCGGTGTCGGTGCTGGTGCTGCCGATGATCACCGGCGTCCGCACGGTCGGGCTGGTCGTGCTGGAGTCCGACCGCACCGGCGCCTACTCGCCGAGCACCGTGACCGAGGCGACCGAGGTCGTGAACAACGCGGCGCTCCGGCTGGAGACCGCGCTGCTCTTCGACGAGGTACGCGGCCTCGCAACGGTGGAGGAGCGGCAGCGCCTCGCCCGGGAGATCCACGACGGCGTCGCGCAGGAACTCGTCATGGTCGGGTACGGCATCGACAACGCGATCGCCGACCTACCTGCGGGCAGCGAAGCCGCCGAGAGCACCCTGCGCCTGCTCCGCGTCGAGGTCACCCGCGTGATCACCGAGCTCCGGCTCAGCCTGTTCGAGCTGCGCAGCGACGTCGACCGGCACGGTGGCCTGGGCAGTGCGATCGCCGACTACGCCCGGACGATCGGCAGCTCCGCCGGCCTGCGCGTGCACCTCTCGCTGGACGAGTCGACCGCCAGATTGCCCGCTGCCGTGGAGTCCGAGCTCCTGCGCATCGCACAGGAGGCGGTGACCAACGCACGCAAGCACGCCGGAGCGGCGAATCTCTGGGTCACCTGTGAGGTCGACCCGCCGTTCGCGCAGATCGAGGTCAGCGACGACGGTAAGGGCCTCGGACGGGGGCGGCCGGAGGGTCGCTACGGAATGACGATCATGGCCGAGCGAGCCAATCGGGTTCGCGCGGAGTTGGAGATCGTTCCGCGTGCCCCCAAAGGGACGACAGTGCGCGTCGTGCTCGGGGGTAAGACACGACAGGGAACTGCTGGCTGACCGTGGGATCGGTGGTTTTGAATTCGTCTTCTGGGAAGAAGGTCGGACGGTCCAGAGGCTTGACCGGGAGCCCGATAAGCTGCGACGGTTACTCAGCATTGGTGTCGGACAGGCTCATCAATAGTTGCATTTATCCGTATCTAATACCCTCAGTTCGGGCGCGATTCACGCGGGCATGCCTACGCAGCGTTGCTAATGGCACTATTCATACCAACCAGCGTTTTCCGCATGCCGACCGTTCAGGCCCAGCGTCCACTGTGGCCGAACAGAATGCGTCTTCCCTGGCCATCAGCTACAGAGGCCCTGAAATGAGAACTTTAGGCGACGGATCGTATAACGTGACGCTGCAGGAGGTGCGGCCAGACAGTGACTGACAACAGGTCCTTCCCCAGCCCGCCGGGGGGCGAGGCCAGCGGCGGGGTAACGACTGTTCTCCTCGTCGACGACCACGACCTGATTCGGCAGGGGCTCCGCCACGCTTTCGAGCGTGATCCGGGTTTCGAGGTGGTCGGGGAGGCAGGGTCGGTCGCCGACGCCCTCCGAAAGGCCGCCGAGCTCAAGCCCGACGTCGTCATCATGGACCTCCGGCTGCCCGACGGCAGTGGCCTGGAGGCGACGAAGGCGCTCCGTTCGTCCCGCGCCGACATCGGCATCGTGGTTCTGACCATGTACGCCGGCGACGACCAGCTGTTCGGTGCGCTGGAGGCCGGGGCTTCGGCCTTCGTGCCGAAGAACGCGCCGGCCGACGAGGTGGTCGCGTCCGCGCGGCACGCCGCGTCGTCCCCGAACGCGTTCACCGCCTCGGACCTCGCCAGCGCCATGAAGCGGCGCCTGACCCCGAGCGGACCGCACCTGTCCCCGCGGGAGAGCCAGGTGCTCCGCCTGCTGGCCGACGGGATGAGCGTCGCGGGTATCGCGAAGCAGCTCTACGTCAGCGAGTCGACGGCGAAGACCCACATCTCGAAGCTGTACGAGAAGCTCGGTGCCGGAAACCGCGCGCAGGCGCTGATGACGGCGCTGCGACTGGGGCTGCTGGAAGCACCCAATACGCCCGGTCTGTAGTCAGTACTTCCGCTCCGGCCCGGTCGCTCCCGACCGGGCCGGTTGCCTTTCTCCCGCAGACGCCGATCCGCGGGCCGCCGCCGCGCCGCCGCGGGCCGCCGCGGGCCGCCGCCCCGGAGGCGCCGCCGACGCGCTTTCCCGAAATCCGCCCACCGCAGCGGCCGGTGAGGTGGGCCTTCCCGAAAATCCGTCCATCGGGGCGGGTGGTGAGGTGGGCCTTCCCGAAAAGCCACTCGAGGCCGCCGAGCGGGCGTCGTTGTCGGGTTCTCGGCGCTGGGAGCTGCCGCGACGGTGGCCGGGCCTACTGGAGGCCGGCCGGGCCGCTCAGGAGCGACGTCATGCGGGCGGCGAGCGTGTCCCAGTGCCACTCCCGCTCCACCCACTCGCGCCCCGTCTTCCCCATGGCCTGCGCCTTGGCGGGGTCAGCGAGCAACTCGGAAGCGCGGTCGACCAGCGCGGGCAGGTCACGACCGCCCACGACGTAACCGGTCTCGCCCTCCAGCACGGCGTCCGGAGCTCCCCCGGAGTCCCCGGCGAGCACCGGCAGCCCGGTCGCCGACGCTTCCAGGTACACGATCCCGAGGCCTTCGACGTCCAGGCCGCGCCGCCGGGTCCGGCACGGCATCGCGAACACGTTCCCGGCCGCGTAGTGGGCAGGCAGCTCCGCCCACGGCACCGACCCGGTGAACTTCACGTTCTCGGTGACCCCGTGCCGAGCCGCCAGCTTCTGCAGCTTCTCCCGGTACGGTCCCCCACTGACCAGCAACAAGACCGCGCCAGGCACCCGCCGCCGAATCTCCGGCAGCGCCCGGATCAACAGGTCCTGCCCTTTGCGGGGGACGAGCCGGGAGACGCAGACGATCGTCGGCCGGTCGCCGAGCCCGTACCGCTCCCGCACCGCGGACGCGTCCACGCCGGGATGGAACTCGGCGGTGTTGACGCCGCCGGGCAGGTGGACGAGCGCGGCCCGGTCCCCCACCGGGCCGGCCAGCTTCGAGCGCGTGTACGCCCCGAGGTACGTGATCACGTCGACGCCGTCGGCGATCCGGCTGAGCAGCTGCCGCGGACCGGGCAACGCCGCCCACCCGGCCTCGTGGCCGTGGGTCTGGGCGACCTGCCAGTCCACACCGGCTCGACGCCGCAGCGTCGGCGCCAACAGCCCGAGCGGAGCGGCGGCGCCGTACCAGGCCGTGGTGCAGCCGTACTCCAGTGCGGTGGCGACCACCCGGCGAGCCGCGCCCGGCGTCGGTATCAGCAGCGACGTCGGGTGCCGCACGACCGGGAACGGCTGCTCGGCGTCGAATTCGTCCGAGCCCTTCCACTGGGAGGCGTAGACCACTAGCGAACCGGGTGGCTGCCGCACCGCCAGCTGGTGGACGAACGTCTGGATCCCGCCGGGACGCGGCGGGAAGTCGTTGGTGACCAGCAGCGTCCGCCGGGTGGCCCGGGCAGGGTCCGGATCGGTCGCCGGTGAGGGCGAAGGGCTCGTCGAGGGCTCCGGGGTGCTCATCGGGCGGGCGCCGGGACCGGGAGGCCTTCACGGGCAGCGAATTCCCTGGCCGCCGCGATGCGATCCACAGTGGTCGGGTGGGTACCGAACCAGAGCTGGAAGAGCCGGTTCGGACGGAGGTCGGCCCGATTCTGCAGGGCCAGCCTGCGTTCCATCGACACGAACGCCTCCGGGTCGCGGGTCAGTTCCAACGCGTGCTCGTCCGCACGCGCCTCGATCTGGCGGGACACCAGCGTCTGCATCGGCGTCGAGAGGGTCCCCACCACGGCGATGATCGCCAGCACCAAGCCGATGGCTTTCGGGTCGGCGAGACTGTCCACCCCGGCTCGGCGCAGCAGCGGCGCCCACCCTCCGAGCACCGCGAGTCCGCACACCGCGGACGCCGCTCCGAGCGCACCGAGCACGGTGCCGGTGACGACGTCGCGGTGCACGGCGTGGCCGAGTTCGTGCGCGACGACCGACTCCACCTCGTCGGGTGGCGCTTCCTTCAACAGCGTGTCGTAGACGACGATCCGCCGGCTGGCGCCGTAGCCCGACACGTACGCGTTGAGCGTGGTCGTGCGCCGCGAGGCGTCCGCGATCAGGACGTCTTTCACCGGCTCACCGTCGCGTTCGGCGAGCTGCACGAGGCTCGTCCGGAGCGGGGAGTCCGGCATCGGCGTGAACCGGTTGAACAGCGGCTCGATCAGGATCGGGAACGCGAACGACGCGACGAACACGAACGCGGCGGCGCCGGCGGCGGCCCAGGCCCACCACCAGTTCGGGGTGGCGCGGATGAGGGCGAAGAGGACCAGGGTCATCACCGCGGTAAGGACCGCCGAGACCGCCCACGCCTTGGCTTGGTCGGCGAGCCAGCCGCCCCAGTTCTGCGTCGACAGGCCGTACCGGCGGAGCAGGACCTCCGACCAGGCGGCGAGCGGAAGCGTGACCACCGTGGCCACGGCCCCGAGGACGACGCCGCCCAGCAGCGCCTCCACCCACCAGGACCCACCGAGCGGGCGGGCGACGGCACCGATGAGGCGCGCGCCCAGCGGCGTCAGGCCGAGCGCCAGCGCGAGGACGAGGCCGAGCGCGAGCCGGGCGAGTGACCATGGGCGCAGCGCGGCGCGGAACACGCTCCCGCGACGGATCTCGGCCTCGGAGAAGTCGGTGCTCGCGTCGGGACGCGGTGTCGTGACGGTGGTGCGGGTCTCCCCGGCGGGGGCGGTGCGCCATGGCGTGAGGACGCCGGCGGTCACGACCACGGCGGCGCCGAGCACCAGGAACGCGATCAGGGCGACGGCTCGGCTCGACACTCCCCGATCATCCCAGCCGCCTCCCAGCCCGCCACGGCGCCTCCCGCTCAGCCCGCGCCCCGACCCGCCCAGCCGGGCGCTAGGCCAAGACGCCTCGGGTCAGCCTGCGTCCCGACCGGCCCCCGCCGGCCGCCGCGCCTGGACGCATTTGGTCAGCCTCCGCCCGAGCAACCCCGCCGGCCGCCGCGCCCGGACGCATTTGGTCAGCCTCCGCCCGAGCAACCCCGCCGGCCGCCGCGCCCGGACGCATTTGGTCAGCCTGCGCGGCGGCGGGCGCGCTCTTCGTCGGCGTGACGAGCGCCGAGCCAATCGGTCCCGTGCTCGTGCTCCGGCTGGGTGGCCGCGGTGATCGACAGGAATTCCGGGTCCATCCCCGCCGACACGAACGCCTGCAGCGCCGCGTTCTCCACTTCGTCGAGCTCCACGCCGGCCGGCAGCTCGGTCAGCTCGACGCCTGCCGGTGGGGCACCGACCAGTGCACTGATCACGCAGTCACGGCAGCCGGAGCCGCGGACCCCACACGCGTCGCAGTCGATGAGCATCCTTCGTCGCCTCCTTCCGTGCATCTCCACTGCCACGCACAGTAGGCAAGGGGTACGACAAAACCGCTCACGCCCGGTCGAGCCGCCGCACCAACACCACCGACGGCACCGCGTAGGCGCCCGCACGCCGGATCCCTTCGGCGACCTCTTTGTCGGACGAGACGACGACGACCGGCCTGCCCTTCGGCTCGGCGCGCACCAGCCGCCGGATCACCTCGTCGGCGATCTCACCCGGCGGGCTGAAGATCACCCGCACCCCCCGCGGCGAGCTGGGAGCGGCGGGCAGCCGCCCGGCTCCGTCGAACACCACCGTGATCTCGGCGTTCGTCTGCGCGGCCAGTCCGGCCAACCCGGCGAGCAGCCGGGTGCGCTGCTGCTCCAGCGCCAACCCCGGGAAACCGGTCTTCGTGACGTTGTAACCGTCGATCACCAGATGGACGCGGGGCAACGCGAGCAGCTGGTCGAGCCGAGCCGGTTCCTCGGCGGCCCAGAGCTGTCCGCCCGCTTTGGTCCGGCTGCCCGCGGCAGCCGCCGACGACGCCGCGACGACGTCACCGGGCAGCGTGTCGGGCGGAGCCACCGCCAGCTCCCGGCGCAGGCCCTGGGTAGCGTTGCCGATCGTCTCCAGCAACAGCCAGAGCCGCGTCTCGTCGGTGACGCGCCCGGCCCGGCTCGCCGACTTCGCCACCTCCAGCTCGCGCTCGGCGTCGGCCAGCCGGGTTCGCAGGCGGCGGATCTCGGCATCCGAGGCACTCGACGCGGCAGCCACCCGCCCACGTTCGGTCGAGACCGCGTCGGTGAGCCGCCGGACGTCCTGCTCGGAGTCGCGGAGCGCCTTGGCCAGTTCACGGACCCTGCCACGCAGTTCGTCCGCCTCGGCGCGCACCCCGGCCAGGTCCGACCGCAGCTTGTCGGCGTCGGCCTTGGCGTTGACCCGAACCCGTTCGAGCTGCTCGGTGAGCCGCTCGACCTGACGGGACGCCGCTTGCACCTGCTCGGACTCGGCCGCCGCCACGACGGTCGCCGACGCGGCCTCGACCAGCGTCGTCCACCGAGCCGGACGCGCCAGGTACGCCAGGGCGGCCACTTCGACGGGGTCCGCGGCGCCGGGCGGGTTCCCGGCGGCCACCGCCGCACCGAGCGGACCGGCGGCCTCGACCGCCCGCTCGGCCAGCCGCTCGCGGAACGCGGGGTCGGCGGCGAGCTGGGCCACTACGGTCGGACCAGCCAGCCGAGCACGCCGAGCCGGCGTGAACTGCGCGAACCGACGCAGCTGAGCAGGGAGGACGTCCGGCCCCAGCCCGGGGAACAAGTCGACGGCGAGCGCGGTGACCCGCGCCCGGACGGCATCCGGCAGGGACGGCTCGACGTCCGGAATCTCGTCCGGAGCACCGTCCGCTCTGTGGTGATCGCCGGTCACAGGCGCCGCGGAGTGACGCGCCAGCCTGTGTTCCGCCCGGGCCGGATGGTGGACATGCTGCCAGTCTTCCACCCCCACCGGCCGACGGCCTCACGACGGACCACGTCAGACCAGGTGAACGTGGCGGCCTCGCGTTTTTGTCCCACCCACCCCCTACGGTCGGCCCATGCAACGCCACCACCCGTCCACCACAACCCCCACCGCCGCTGCGTCGCCGGCCGGGGGCAGGCACTGGGTCCAGTCGACGTTCGACGAACTCGGCCAGCCCCTACGGGAGACCACGTTCGTCGTCGTGGACCTGGAGACCACCGGTGGAGCGCCTGGCGGGTCGGCGATCACCGAGATCGGTGCGGTGAAGGTTCGTGGTGGCGAGGTGCTCGGCGAGTTCCAGACGCTGGTCGATCCCGGGATCGGCATTCCGCCGTTCATCACCGTGCTCACCGGAATCACCGACGCGATGGTCGCGGTGGCCCCGCCGATCGCCGAGGTGCTGCCGACCTTTCTGGAGTTCGCACACGGTTCGGTGCTCGTCGCGCACAACGCGCCCTTCGACTTGAGCCATTTGCGGGCGGCGTGCGAGGCGCACGGCCAGACCTGGCCGACCTTCCGCAAGGTCGATACCGCCGTGCTGGCCCGCCGGGCGCTCAGCCGCGACGAGGTCCGCAACTGCAAGCTCGGCACGCTCGCCGCGTTCTTCCGATCGGCCACGACGCCGGTGCACCGTGCGCTCGCCGACGCGAGGGCCACGGTGGACGTTCTGCACGGCCTGCTGGAGCGGCTCGGCAACCTCGGCATCCAGACGCTGGAAGAGCTCGAGACGTTCACCACGCAGGTCTCCGAGGCACAGCGTCGCAAGCGGCACCTGGCCGTCGGGGTCCCGAGCGCGCCCGGCGTCTACCTGTTCCGCGACGCGACCGACCGCCCGCTCTACGTCGGCACCAGCAAGGACCTGCGGTCGCGCGTCCGCCAGTACTTCGTGTCGTCCGAACAGCGGTCCCGGATGGCCGAGATGATCAATGCGGCGGAACGCATCGAGGCGATCGTCTGCGCGCACTCGCTGGAGGCCGAGGTCCGTGAGCTGCGATTGATCGCTGCGCACAAGCCGCCGTACAACCGCCGGTCGAAACACCCCGAGCGGCGGCTGTGGCTCCGCCTGACCACCGACGCCTACCCGCGGCTGTCGGTGGTGCGCCAGACGCGGGACGACGGCACCGCCTACCTGGGTCCGTTCTCCTCCCGGCGCTCGGCCGAGGCCGCCGCCACCGCGGTCTACGACGTCCTGCCGCTCCGGCAGTGCGGTGGGGTGCTGTCCACCCGGCGCACCAGCCCGGCCTGCGCGCTGGCCGAGATCCGCAGGTGCGAGGCACCGTGCGAGCACCGGGTCACGGTCGAGGCGTACGGCCGGCACGCCGAGGCGTTCCGTGAGGCGGTGGAGGGCGACCCGACGCCGCTGGTGGAGCGTCTCCTGGCCCGCATCGACACGCTGTCGGACCGGCAGCGGTACGAGGAGGCCGCGACCGCACGGAACCGGCTGGCGGCGCTTTTGCGGGCGGTCATCCGGGCGCAGCGCACTCGGGCGATCAGCAGCGTGCCGGAGCTGGTCGCCGCCCGGTCCGACGGGGAGGGCGGCTGGGAGATCTCGGTCGTGCGGCACGGGCGCCTGGCGGCGGCCGGGGTGGCGGCGCGTGGGGTGCCGCCGATGCCGGTGGTGGAGCAGCTGGTTGCGTCCGCGGAGACCGTGGTGCGCGATCCGGCGGCGGACGGCATCCATCTGGAGGAGATCGAGCGGGTGCTCGCCTGGGTGGAGCGGCCGGAGACCCGGCTGGTGAAGGTCGACACGATCTGGTCGTCGCCGGCCCGGGGCGCGGGACGGTGGGCCGACCTGCTGACCCGCATCGAGGCGAGCCGGCACGGCGCGGACCCGTTCGACGACCGGCGCCGACTCCGTCCGGAAGCGCGCCCCGCACGCACCCCGCGCCCCACCCCGACGCCGCACCTGGGCCGAGAGACCGCCCACCCCACGCACCTCTCACCGGTCGGCTCGACAGCCGCTCCGGGCCCGGAGGCTCCTTCCACCGACGCCTCCGGGGCAGCAGGCCCCCCGTTCGGGCCCGCAGGCACCCAGTTCCTGCCCATACCCACGTCACGTCCGGCGGCTGCCCTGTCGTCGGCCGTGCCGGATCTGTCCGGGGCGGCCGTGCCGAGCTCCGTACCGGATCCGTCCGGAGCCGCCGTACCGAGTCCCGTACCGGCGGCCGCGGCCGAGCGCTCTAACCTGTCCAGTCATGGCGCCCGCGAACCCGAGTCGAGTCAGTACGGTCCGGATGGTGCTGCACCGCAGAGCGATCGAGGTGTTCCGGCGGCTGCCGCTCCGGGTGCGGCGGAAGCTGGTCCGGCTGGGGACGCCGAACTACACCCTCGGGTCGGTGGTGCTACTGCGCGATCATGACGACCGGCTGCTCCTGGTCCGCCAGCCGCCGTCGAAGGGGTGGTCGCTGCCGGGCGGACTGCTCGACCGGCACGAGCATCCTCGGGACGCCGCAGTCCGCGAGCTGCGCGAGGAGATCGGGGTGACGCTGAAGCCCGACGCGGTCACGCCGATCGTGCCCAACGCGCACGTGAACCCGTTCGTCCAGCAGGTCGATCTGATCTTCACGGCGACCGTGAACGCGGACGCCACCGAGGTCGCGGTCGATCAGGTCGAGATCGGGGAGGCGCGCTGGTTCGCGCTCGACGAGTTGCCACCGCTCACCGGTCCGACGTTCCGCCTCCTGGGCCGCGCCGGTCTGGTTACCCCCGACGCCTCCCCCGCGCACCCCACGCCTGCCTCCGAGCGCTCGACGCCCTCCCCCGACACCGCAGAGCAGCCGAACCCTGCCAGGTCCCCCGCCGGCAGCGACCGACAGCCCCCGGCAACCTCCAACCCGCCCGCCGCGAGCCACGCCCCGAGCTCTGCGCCTCCGCCGGACGCGCGAGACGCGGCAACCCCGGAGGACACGCCAGACGCGGCAACCCCGGCGGACACGCCAGACGCGGCAACCCCGGAGGACACGCCAGACGCGGCAACCCCGGCGGACACGCCAGACGCGGCAACCCCGGAGGACACGCGAGACGCGGCGTTCCCGCAGGACGCGCCGGAGCTAGGCACGGCAGACGCGACGACCACGCCAGCCACCACGCCAGCCACCACGCCCGCCCCGGGCCCAGTGAGCACCCCGGGCCCGGCTATGGCCACGGGCCCGACGAACGCCACGGATCCAGCGAGCGCCACCAGGGCGCCCGGCCTCGTCGTCGAGGACGACACGCCGGGACGGGGCGGAGAACGGACCGAGGAGGTTCTGGGGGAACCTGGAGAGGCCTTCGCCGACCCGGAGGCCACCGAGGCGAAGAACGCCACGCCGGCGCACGGAGAGCCCACGTGACTCAGCGCGACGTCTGCGCGGTCGTCCTGGCCGCCGGAGCGGGCACCCGGCTGCGCCCGCTCACCAACCTGCGGCCGAAGGCCCTGTGCCCGGTGGGCAACGTGCCGCTGCTCGATCGAGCGCTCGCTCGGCTGGACTCCCTCGGCCTGAGCGGCCCTTCCCAGGTCGCGGTCAACGCCCATCACCAGGCCGAGCAGATCGCTGCGGCGGTCACCGGCCGGGCGCATCTCTCGGTGGAGCAGCCCGAGGCGCTCGGCACGGCCGGTGCGGTCGCCGCGCTGCGGAACTGGGTCGCCGGACGGGACGTGTTGGTGCTCAACGCGGACGCGTACCTCGCGGGGCCGCTTCCCGGGGACTTCCTCGCCGGGTGGAGCGGGGAGCACCCGCGGCTGCTCGTCGTCGACGCGGGCGACCGCCGACGCGACTTCGACCGGTGGCGGTTCGCCGGGGTCTCGCTGCTCCCGGCCACCGCGGCGACTCGGTTGCGGCCGGAGCCGACCGGCCTCTACGAGGTGGTGTGGCGCGACGCCTGGGCCGCCGGGTGCCTGGAGCTCAGCCCGTTCGAGGGAACGTTCGTCGACTGCGGAACGCCCGCCGACTACCTCGCCGCGAACCTGCACGCCCGCACCGCCGACGCGGCCCACGGTGTCGACGCGGCCCACGGCGTCGACGCGGCCCACGGTGTCGACGCGGCCCACGGCGTCGACGCGGCCCACGGTGTCGACGCGGGCGCGGTTGTGACCGGCACGGCCACGGACTCGGTGGTCGGCGCCGGGGCGACGGTCGCGGGACGGATCGTCCGCTGCGTGGTGTGGCCGGGCGCGCGNGCGCGGTTGTGACCGGCACGGCCACGGACTCGGTGGTCGGCGCCGGGGCGACGGTCGCGGGACGGATCGTCCGCTGCGTGGTGTGGCCGGGCGCGCGGGTCGAGGCGCACGAGTCCCTGACCGACACGATCCGCGCGGACGATCTCACGGTCCCCGCCTGACGCCAGACCTCGACTCGCGGCCGGAGCGACGGTCGTTGTCGCATCCTGTCCCCTATGGCGTCGAGGATCCGACAACCAGCCGGGCCCCGCCAAACCACCGACGCGGACCGCCGGTGCGCGAGTGACTAGGCTGGCGACCGCACCGCGGAACGGGCCGCGGAGGACCCCCGAGGAGCGTCCACGTGATCACGTCGATCGTGATGATCAGCTGCGAGACCGACTCGATCCCCGAGGTCGCCCAGACGCTGGCCGACCTGCCCGGCGTCAGCGAGGTCTACTCGACGGCCGGCAACGTCGACCTGATCGCGATCGTGCGGGTCCACCGGTTCGAGGAGATCGCCGAGGTGATCGCCGGCCGCATCAGCAAGGTGCCCGGCATCGTGGACACCGAGACGCACATCGCGTTCCGCGCCTACTCGCGCCACGACCTCGACGCCGCGTTCTCCATCGGCCTCGAAGACGCCGACTGACCAGCCGCGTTCGGCACGCCGCCGAACGAACAGCACCTCAAACCTGACGCCGCCCGCCGTTGCGCTCCATGCGCGCCGCCGCCGTCCCGCCCCC
>NZ_BAAAYN010000071.1:0-123 GCF_039536245.1 Cryptosporangium minutisporangium
CCAGCGGCGTGACGTTCACCGACCCGCTGCTGGGGCCGGCCGTCTACCGCGCGGCGTCCGCGGACGCCCGCCGCCGCGCCCACTCCGCCCTCGCCGCGGTCGTCGCGGGCGGCCTGGGCCGGG
>NZ_BAAAYN010000071.1:248-8496 GCF_039536245.1 Cryptosporangium minutisporangium
CCGCCGCGGTGCCCTCTACGACGCGGCGTCCGCGCTGCACCAGGCGGCCGACCGCACACCCGGCCCGGCCGAGGCCGCGCGGCGCTACGTGCGGGCGATCCTGACCGCGCGCGACTCCGGCGCACGGGAGTGGGTCGGTGAGCTGCACGCCGAGCTCGCCCGGATCACCACCGATCCCGCGTTCCTCGGCCCGGCTGCGCGTGCCGCCGCGGTCTCGCTCGCCCGGTCCGGACGGCAGCGCGAAGCGTTCGACGTGGTGGCCGCGGTGCTGCGCGACAACCCGCCGCCTGCCGTCGTCGACGTGCTCGCGCTCGTGGACGCGGCGGCGATCGTCACCGGCCTGAGTGGCCTGCCCGAGCACATCGACGGGCTGGCGCGCATGCTGGCGACGGTTCCGCCGGGGACGCCGGCGAGGGGTGCGCGGCTCTCGTCCGAGGAGCTGACGCGCACGTTCATCCGGGCGGTTCTCGACCCCGCGGCGCGGGCCGGCCGCGCGCTGTGGGAGGACCCGCTCGGGAACGACGGGCTGCCCGCCGAGTCGCTGGAGGCCGGGGAGTCGATCGACGACATCCACCGGCTGATGATGCTGGGCACCACCGCCTGGTACGAGGACGAGTCGGCGACGGCGGCCGCGGCGATCGGGCACGCGTGCGACCAGCGGCGACGGTCGGGGGCCGACGGCGCCGGGCTGGAAGGACTGCCCGTCCTGGTCGGCGCGCTGACCGACCTGGGACGCTGGCCGGAGGCCGACCGGGCGCTGGCGGAGTCGTCGTACCTGGCCACCGTGCACGACCTGCCGGTGACCCGAACCGTCGTCGCGGCACTGCACGCCGCACTCCAAGCCCTGCGTGGCGACCTCACCGCGGCCGCCCGGACCGTCGAGCAGGCCTGGCCGCACTTCAACCTGCCGGAGAACGGGGCCGTCCACACCCGGCTGGCCAGGGCGCGCGGCTTGATCGCGATCAGCGCCGGGGACTACGGAACCGCGTACCGGCACCTGCGGTCGCTCTTCGACCCGCACGGGGAACCGCTGCACCCGTTCCACTCGCTGCGCGCCGTCGCCGAGCTGGCCACCGCCGCGGCGCGAGCCGACCACCGCGACGACGCCCTGGTCGTGCTCGAGCGGGCCCGGCAGGCCTGCGGAGCGGATCCGACGACCCGCATGCGGCTCCTGCTGCACCACGCCGCCGCGCTGGTCGACGACGACGCCGACGCCGAACGCTCGTTCCGGCTGGCCACCGTCGACCCGGCCGGTGAGCAGTGGCCCTACGAGCGTGCGATGGCCCGGATGCACTACGGCGAGTGGCTCCGCCGACGTCGGCGGCCGTTGGACGCGCGAGCGCTGCTCTCCGCGGCGCGCGACACGTTCGACCGGCTGGGCGCGGTCCCCGCGGCGGACCGCGCCCGTCTGGAGCTCCGGGCCGCGGGCGACGGGCTCGACCGCGGCCACGAGGGACGGTCGACGCTGACCGCGTTGCTGACGCTCACCCCGCAGCAGCGGGAGATCGTCCGGCTGGCTGCGCAGGGACTGACGAACAAGGAGATCGCCGAGCGGCTGTTCCTCTCCCCGCGGACGGTCGGCGCGCACCTCTACAGCGTCTTCCCGAAACTCGGCATCACTCGTCGCCGCGAACTCCGCACGGTCCTGACGTCCGACGAGCCCTCGGCCGGGTAGCCGGCCTCAGCGGAGGGCGGCGGCGACCTCGAGGGCGGCGTCGGCGACGCTGCGGCCGATCCGGTCGGCGTCCGCGCCGTCGTCCACGTAGACCACGGCCAGCGCGGCACGCGCGCCGCCGTCCGGGCCCGGCACGGGCGCGGCGATCGACCGCAGCCCGCGGATCACCTCACCGTGCGACGTCGCCCAGCCGTTCCGGCGGGCCTCCCGCAGGGCGTCACGGTCGGTCGGCGTCGGGGGCTCCGACATGAGCAGCGCCAGCCCGGGCGCGCCGCGGTCGACCGGATGACGGGTGCCGGGACGGTACGCCACGTGCGCGGCACTGCCGTGCGGCTCGACGCTGGCCACGGTCACGGCCTCGCTACCGGCCCGGACGACGAGGAACGCGGTCATGCCCAGCGTCGCGGCGAGGGTGTCCAGGCGGGGGAGCGCGGCGGCCTGCAGGTCCGACCGGACGCCGCGGGCCAGCCCGGCCAGGCCCAGCCCGAGCCGGTACCGCCCGGTGGCGTCGCGCTCGACCAGCTGGTGGTCCTCGAGCGTGCGGAGCAGCCGGTAGCTGATCGAGCGGTGGACGCCGAGCACCTCACCGATCTCCACGATCGACACCGGGGCAGCGGCCGCGGCGAGGTGCTCCAGGATCCGGATGCCGCGGTCGAGGGTCTGCGACTGGGGTGCGCCCGCGCCGTCCTCCGCCGCCATCCGTCCGTCCTTCCGCTCGCCTGCGCTCACCCTACGGTGACCGGTCTCGGCCGCCGGGAAGGGCCGGGTGCACGAATCGGCGTTCTCCCGTGCACGCGATGGCTCCGGCCCGGCCCGCGGGCGGCGTCGACTGAACCGCGAAGACGCTGGACGACAAAGGAGTGGTGCAGTGCCGGTACAGACGCGCCAGCCGCGGACGCAGATGCTCATCGGCGGCGAGTGGATCGAGGCGGGCGGCCGCAGTACGTTCCCGACCTACGACCCGGCCACCGGGAAGGTGCTCGCCGAGCTGGTCGAAGCCACCCCGGAGGACGTCGACGCGGCGGTGCGGGCCGCCACCGAAGCGTTCGGGGCCTGGGCGGACCTGCTGCCGGCGGCGCGCGCCCGGCTGCTGCTCCGCGTCGCCGACCTGGTCGAACAGCACGCCGACGAGCTGGCCCGGCTGGAGACGACCGACCAGGGCCAGCCGCTGGCGATCAGCGGCGGATTCTCGGTGCCGATGGTCGTCAACCAGTTCCGCTACCACGCCGGGTGGGCGACGAAGCTGACCGGCATCACGGTCGACGTGTCGGTGCCGGACGTCGACTACCGCACCCGGCGCGAGCCGCTCGGCGTCTGCGGCCTGATCACGCCGTGGAACTTCCCGCTCATGCTGCTGTCGTTCAAGCTCGCGCCGGCGCTGGCCACCGGCAACACCGTGGTGATCAAGCCCGCCGAGCAGACGTCGCTCACCACGATCCGGCTCGCCGAGCTGTGCCTGGAGGCGGGCATCCCCGCCGGGGTGGTCAATGTCGTGACCGGCGGCGGCACGGTGGGCAAGGCGCTCGTCGACCACCGGGGCGTCGCGAAGATCAGCTTCACCGGGTCGACCGAGGTCGGCCGGGAGATCGGTGCCGCTGCCGGACGGGCGCTCAAGCGGGTGTCGCTGGAGCTCGGCGGCAAGGCGCCGAGCGTCGTAGCGGCGGACGCGGACATCGACGCGGCGGTCGCCGGGAACCTGATGGGCGGCCTGCTCAACTCCGGTCAGGTGTGCGCGGCCTACACCCGCTTCTACGTCGCCCGGCCGCGGGCGGAGGAGTTCGTCGACAAGCTGGCGGCGGGCGCCGGTTCGCAGGTGTTGGGGCACGGCCTGGACTCCTCGACCCAGCTGGGCCCGCTCGTCTCGGCGGAGCAGGTGTCGCAGGTCGATCGGTACGTGCAGATCGGGCGCGACGAAGGCGCGACGCTGGTCACCGGGGGATCCCCCGCCGACGGGGACGGCTTCTTCTACCGGCCGACCGTGTTCACCGACGTCACCGACTCGATGCGGATCGCCCGGGAGGAGATCTTCGGGCCGGTCCTCTCGGTGATCCCGTACGAGGACGAGGACGAACTGGACCTGGTGGCCCGCGCCAACGACACCGAGTACGGCCTCGCGGCGGTGATCTGGTCCGGCGACGTCAAGGTGGCCAACCGGCTGGCCCGCCGGATCCGCGCCGGCTCGGTCTACATCAACATGCCACCGCTGCTGGACGCGGCCGCGGCCTGGGGTGGCGTCAAGGCATCCGGCCTCGGCCGGGAGAACGGCTGGGACGCGATCGAGGCGTTCACCGAAGTCAAGAGCATCTGGACGGCCCTGTAAGAACCCCGTTGGAGGCAACGATGCCCATCACGACCCGCGCGTCGCTGGTCCGCAAGGCGCCCGGCAGGTACGAGACGGCCGAGGTCGAGCTCGACGACCCCCGCCAGGGTGAGGTCACCGTCAAGCTCGCGGCCTCCGGGCTGTGCCACTCCGACGACCACGTCGCCACCGGCGACGTCCCGGTCGGGATTTATCCGTTCGCCGGCGGCCACGAGGGCGCCGGAGTGGTCACCGCGGTCGGGCCGGACACCCCCGGCTACGAGGTCGGCGACCACGTCGTCTTCTCGTTCCTGCCGGCCTGCGGGCACTGCGAGTTCTGCGCCCGCGGGCTCTCGAACCTCTGCGACCTCGGCGCTTCGCTGCTCACCGGGGCCCGCGCGAGCGACCCGACGAGCTTCCGGATGCACCTGCCCGACGGCACCCCGGTCGGACAGCAGTGCGGGATCTCGACGTTCAGCGAGTACACGACCGCCTCGGTGGACTCCGTCGTGAAGATCTCCTCGGACGTTCCGCTCAAAGCGGCGGCGCTCGTGGGCTGCGGCGTGCCGACCGGGTGGGGTGCCGCGGTGAACTCCGCGAACATCACACCGGGCGCGACCGTGATCGTCGCGGGCATCGGCGGGATCGGCGCCAACGCGCTGCAGGGTGCGGTGCACGCCGGAGCGCTGCACGTGCTCGCGGTCGATCCGGTGGAGTTCAAGCGGGAGAAGGCCCGCGAGTTCGGCGCCACGCACGCGTTCGGCACGATCGACGAGGCCGCGGAGTTCGCGCGGTCGGTCACGAACGGCCAGGGCGCGGACGCCACGATCGTCACGATCGGCGTCGTCCGCGGAGAACACGTCGCGGAGGCGCTGGCGTCGATCCGGAAGGCGGGCACGGTCGTGCTCACCGGTCTCGGCGACATCACCGCGACCGGTGCGCCGATCGCGCTCGGCGACCTGACGCTGATGCAGAAGCGGCTGCAGGGTTCACTGTTCGGGCAGTCCAACCCGCGCCACGACATCCCGAACCTGCTGCGGATGTACCGGGCCGGGCAGCTCAAGCTCGACGAGCTGATCACCCGGGAGTACACACTCGACCAGGTGGCGCAGGCGTACGAGGACATGCACGCGGGCCGCAACATCCGCGGCGTAGTCGTCTTCGACTGACCGGCCGTCCGGCGTCGTGGTCGGGGCCGTCGTCGGGGACTGCCCGGCGACAGGTCCCGCCTCCTACGGCGAGGTCCCGCGGACTCGGTGGCTGGTCCGCGCCGCGCGGTAGAGCACGAACGGGGCGTCGTCGTGGACACCGTCACGGCCGTCCACCAGGCCGGGGCGCCGCAGCTCGCCGATGGGGCGCATGCCGAGACGTTCCATCACCGCCCGCGAGCGATGGTGGTGGCGCTCGGTGAACGCGACGACGTCCTCGGCGTTCAGCTCGTGGAACGCGAAACGGAGGCCGGCGCGGCCGATCTCGGTGGCGTAGCCCTGCCCCCGGAACGGCCCGCGGACGGCCCAGCCGAGCTCCAGCCGGCGCACCCCGGCCACGTCGCCGTAGGACAGGCCGCCCCGACCGACGAGTTCGCCGGTGGTCCGCCGGTACGCGATCCACTTGTGGACGCCGTCGACGCGCCAGCCGCGCTCCATCATGGCTGCGGTCTCCGCTGCCGCCTGGTGGGTCCACCGGCCGCCGTACCAGTACGCGATCCCGTCGTCCTGGTGCAACAGCCACAGGTCGTCCGCGCGCTGCGGACCGATCGGCTCCAGCCGCAACCGGCTGCTGTACCGAGTGCCCATGCGCAGACGGTAGCCCGCGTAGTCCCGCCGGACGGACATCCGCTCCTAGCGCGAGGACCTGCCCGCCTGAACCAGGGACAGGTCTTCGCGCTAGGAGTCAGCGGCGGTTGAGCGAGCCGGCGTCGACCGGAAGGACGGTGCCGGTGATGTACCGCGCGTCATCGGAGACCAGGTAGAGGATCGCGTTGGACACGTCTTCCGGCTCCACGAACGGCACCGGGATCGCGTTGGTCAGCGCGCCGGCCAGTTCAGGGATGTTCTTGACGATCTCCATGATGGCCCCGTCGCCGGACATCGGCGTGCGGACCGTCGTGGGGGCGACGCTGTTGACCCGGATGTAGTGCGGCGCGAGGTAGTTGGCCCACGAGCGCATCAGACCGACGACGCCGTGCTTGGCGGCGGTGTACCCGAGGTATCCGGCGGTGGCGATGCCGGCTCCGATCAGGCCGCCCGTGGAGCTGGTGAGCACGATCGCGCCGCCCTTGCCCCGTTCGATCATCGAGGGGATCGCGACCCGGCCGGTGTTCCAGACGCCCTTCAAATTGACGCCCACGACCTCGTCCCACTCCTGGTCCTCGCTGACCGGCGCGCCGCCGGCCCCGATTCCGGCGTTGGCGAGCACGATGTCGACGGGCCCGACCGCGGCCACGCCTTCCTCGAATGCCTTCCGCAACTGGGCGCCGTCTCGGGTGTCGGCCGTGGCGGCGAAGATCCGCCGATCGAGCTTCTCGACCTCCCGGACCGTCTCTTCGAGCGCCTCTGCGGTGCCCATCGTGTAGGCCACCGACTCCAGCTGAGCGCAGATGTCGACAGCGATGATGTCGGCGCCCTCCTGCGCCAGCCGGATTGCGTGGCTTCGCCCCTGCCCCTGAGCGGCGCCGGTGATGAAGGCGACTTTGCCGTCCAACCTGCCCATTCGTGCTCCTAACCTATGGTGATCGGTAAGGCCGCCCACCCGCGGACGGTCGACGTCGAGGAAAGTTCGAGGACGTCGCGATCGACGCTCCACACCGGGAAACGCTGCAGGAACTCCTCCAGCGCGACGCGGGCCTCGAGCCGGGCCAAGGCATTGCCCAGGCAGAAGTGCGGCCCCATGCCGAAGGTCCGCAACTGATGGACCTTCCGGTGGATGTCGAAGCGATCGGGCTCGTCCCAGCGGGTCTCGTCCCGGTTCGCCGAGGCGACGATGATCGTGACCGCACTGCCGGCCGGGACCGTCGCGCCGTGCAGCTCGACGTCGGTGGTGACGTAGCGGGCGATGGCGTGCCCGATCGGCTCGAACCGCAGCGTCTCCTCGATCGCGTTGGGGATCAGCGAGGGATCGGCGACCAGTTCGGCCCGCTGATCGGGGTGCTCGGCGAGCAGCGAACCCAGCCAGCCGATCAGTCGGGCGGTGGTTTCGTTGCCGGCACCGGCCAGCACGTTGACGTAGGTCAGGATCTCGTCGCGGGTCAGCGTCCGCCGCACCCCGTGGACGTCCTCGAACTCCGCGCGGATGAGTTCGGTCATCAGGTCGTCGGCCGGGTGGTCCCGGCGCCAGTCGATGTAGTCGGCGAACAGTTCGGGGTTGCCGATCGAGCGGTCCTCGGGCACCTGCATCGGCTTGCCGCGCTCGGTGCGCAGGTTGTGGTCGGCCTTGTCGCGGATCGTCTGCTGGTCGTCCTCCGGGATGCCCAGCAGCATGCCGATCACCCGCATGGGGATCTCGTTCGCGAAGTTCGTCATCAGGTCGAACTGGTCGAGCCCGGCGAGCCGATCGAGCGACCGGACGCAGTACGCCCGGATCCGCGGCTCCAGCGACAGGACGCGCTTCGGCGTGAAGACGCGAGAGAGTAGCGACCGGTAGATGTCGTGGGACGGGGGGTCGTCCATGATCAGGGTGCCCGGCGGGATCTCGATGTCGGCCTTGATGATCTCGAGGATCGGGCCTTTGGCCGACGAGAAGGTCTGCCAGTCCAGCAACGCGCGGTCGACGTCTTCGAACCGGCTCAGCGCGTAGAAGTCATGGACATCGTTGTAGTAGACCGGCGCCTCAGCCCGCATGCGCCGGTAGACGGGGTACGGGTCGCGAGCGATGTCCGGATCGAACGGATCCCAATACACCGGGCTCTCGATACCCATTCGGCTCTCAGCGGTCATGGGCGAACTCCTTCGGTCGCCGCCGCGGCACCGGTCAACCGCCGCGGGCTATCCGAACGTTAGCGATGTCTTCCGCGACAGGGACCAGTTTCTCCGACACTCGTCCGAGAAGTCTTCTGTGCGCCGTCCGCTTGCCACCCGCCGGCGACACCCGGCAGCCGCCCGCCCCCACCCGCCGGCGACACCCGGCAGCCGCCCGCCGCGCTGGACCCATGGGGGGTTACCCGTGCGCCGTTGCCGGTCGGCGCAGCATGCGATGTGGTCTGCAGTGGCCGGCGTTACTGGTCGAGTGTGGATCACGTCGGAGACCGGACAGCTCGGCCCTCGGCCCTCGGCCCT
>NZ_BAAAYN010000072.1 GCF_039536245.1 Cryptosporangium minutisporangium
ACCAGCGCGTCCAGCTCCACCCGTGCCCGTCGCGCCGCCTCCAGCGGACCCCGCGCGGGAGCCGCCGCCACCGCGGCCCGCGCGGCCGAGNCGCCTCGGCCGACGCCGACGCCGCCCGCGCCGAAACGTCCCGCGCCGACCGCAGGGCCGCGTCCAGGTCGGCCAGGCCCGCCGGCACCTCCACCGACGCCAACCGGTCGCGCTCCGCCGTCAGGCGGGCCACGGTCTCGCGGGCGGCGCGCGCTTCCCCGGCGGCGGCCGAGAGCTCCGGGAGTGCGGTGGCCACCCGGGTCTCGGCATCGACCAGCGCAGCCACCCTCGCCTCGGCGTCGGCCTGGGCCTCCGCCGTCGCGTCGCCGTACCGGCCGAGCTGCTCTCCGAGTAGCTCGGCGTTCTGCCGCTCGCGAGCCGCCTCGGTGTTCGCCGCCCGGGCGATCTGGTCGTAGACCTCCAGCCCGAGGAGCTTGACCAGGATCTTCTGCCGGTCGCCCGCCCGAGCGTGCAGGAACTCGGCGAAGTCGCCCTGCGGCAGCACCACGCAGGTACAGAAGTGCTCGAACGTGAGCCCGAGCAGCTGCTCGACGGCGCCGGTGACCTCCTTGTCGGCGGCGACCAGTTCGGTCTCGTCCGCCAGGTCACCGAGCGCGGTCGGGTCGGCCAGATGCTCCAGCCGGACGTTCTTCACGGTCACCGACCCGGACGCCGCCCGCCGGAGCTCCCGGGCGACGACGTACCGCTCCGGCCCGACGTCGAACACCAGCCGGACCGTGCCGCGCGTCGCGGTCGGTGCCAGGGCGAGCGCGACCTTCCGCTTGTCGTCCCAGCGCGGAACGCTGCCGAACAGGGCGAACGTGATCGCGTCGATGACCGTCGACTTGCCCGCGCCGGTCGGGCCGACCAGCGCGAAGTAGTCGGCCTCGGCGAAATCGACTGTGGTCGGTTCGCGGAACGAGCCGAAGCCGGTCATGTCCAGGAGTACCGGTCGCATGTCGTCCCCCTCCTCAGCGCTCGGCCGGCTCGCTGCCGGTCACGTCGTCGTGGAGCCGGGCGAACAGCGCCTGGACGCGATCGTCGACCACCGCCCGCTCGCCGCAGAACTCGGCGAACAACTCAGCAGGGCCGTGCTGGCCCTGCGTGCGGTTGGGCCGGTTGGCCTGCAGCGGCGCGGCGAACTCCGGGTCGATCCGGACCTCCAGCGCGCCCGGAAGCACCGCCTGCACCTGCTCCCGGAGACCGGCGCGGGCCGGTTCACGGACGATGACCCGCAGGTAGTCGTCGGCGTACTCGGCCGCGCGGTCGCCCAGCTCGGCGACCGTGCCGGTGATCGTGCGCAGCCGTCGTGCGCTGGTCAGCGGGAGGTCGGTGACCCGGGCCGGGGTGGACGGTGTCGCCTCGACCAGGCAGACCGTCGGCGTGTTGTCCTGCTCACCGAAGTCGACCGCCAGCGGAGCGCCGGAGTACACCACCGGGCAAGCCGCCGACAGCGTCTGCCTGCGGTGCAGGTGTCCGAGTGCAACATAGTGCGCGTCGACGGGGAAGGCACCGGCCGGCACGTGGTACTCGAAGATCGACTGGGCCGCCCGCTCGCCGCCACCCATCGTGCCGCCGGTGACCGTGAGGTGCGCGGTGACCAGGTTGACCGCGTCGTCCGCGAAGCCGGCCGTCAGCGTCGTGAGCAGGTCGCGGATCAACTGGTCATACCCGGCGCTGTTCTCGGCGGGCGTGTGGGCGACCAGTTCGGCGGCCCGGATCGCGTGCCGCTGGGAGAGGAACGGCAGCACGGCGACCCGGACCGGCTCACCGGTGCGCGGGGCGGTGAACGTCACGACGCCGCCGGTCTCGGCGGTGCGGACGCTGCCGACCATCGTGATGCCGGCGACGCTCATCAGCGGACGATAGGCGTCGAACGTCCTGGGATGGTCGTGGTTCCCGGCGATCGCGACGACCTCGGCGCCGGTGTCGCGCAACGCCATCAACGCCCGGACGACGAGTTCCTGCGCCTCGGCCGACGGCGCCGCCGAGTCGTAGAGGTCACCGGCGATCAGCACCGCGTCGACCTCGTGCGTGCGGGCGAGCCCGACGATCTCGCGGAGCACCGCGCGGTGCTCGTCGAGGCGGTTACGGCCCTTGAGGACCTTGCCCACATGCCAGTCGGACGTGTGGAGGAACTTCACGGCTCTTCTCTCGCGACTCGGGGACGACTTCCCGCGACGCTAGCCCACTCCTGTGACAGAACGCCCACTGCGCGCTCAGGTGGGACACCCGCTTCCGTGCGCCGCACCGAGACTGCGACAACCATGGCGGGCGCTGTCCACAGATCGTCGAGCCGCCTGGCGGGCGCTACCGCTGCGCGCCAGCGTGGAGCGATGGACGATCTCCTCGCGCAGCTGCTCGCCGCGCAGCAGGGACTGATCCTTCGGCGCCAGGCCCTCGCCCTCGGGCTCACCGACGACGCGATCGCGTGGCGGATCGCCCGGGGCTGGTGGCGGCGGGTCTTCCGTGGCCTGTACGCGGCGTTCCCGGGTGCACCGTCCGACGAGCAACGGCTGATCGCCGCGGCCCTGCTCGGCGGGCCCAGCGCACAGATCACCGGCGTGGCCGCGCTGCGCTGGCACGGGCTGCGGTACCTACCGGACGAGCAGCGCGTCCACGTGCTCACGCGGCTGGCCCTCGCCGGGTCTGCCGCGGCTTCGTCGTCCTCACCCGCACCGGGCGCCCGGATCCGGACGCGATCCGCCAGCCGTTGTACGAGGTGTGCTCCCTCGCGCGCGCCGGTGCCGACGCCGCCCGCGCCGGTTACGCACGACGCGACGTACGAGCGTTCCTCTCCGAGATCGTGCAGCGCCGTCGTGCGACCGTGGAGCAGCTGGACGCGGAGTGGCGCGGTGGCCCGATCCGCGGGAGCAAGGTGCTCGGCGCCGTGCTCGCCGAGGTGCGGGACGGCGTCCGATCGGCGCCGGAGGCGGAGCTGCGCGAGCTGACCGGATTGAGCGTGATCCTGCCGCCGATCCACTGGAATCCGTTGCTCACCGGCGCGGACGGCAGCAGGCTCCCCTCGCCGGACGGGTGGATCGAGGACGTCGGGTTGGCGCTCGAGGTCGATTCGGACGAGTTCCACACCGCACTCGACGATCTCCGTCGTACGCGGGAGCGCCACAATCGGCTCGGCACCTACGGCATCCTCACGCTGCATTTCACTCCTCGGGAGATCCGGGAAGAACCGCAGCGAGTGCTGGCGACGATCGAGAGCACCTACCGCGAGCGGCCCCGCAGCTTCATCGGTGCCCACGCGATGGTTGTCACCCCCGCCGGGTGAGCCCGCAACAGTGATCACGCTCTCCAGGTGAGCGCCGAAGTGGTTGGCGCCCTTCGCGGGCAGGCCCCGCCATGGTTGTCGCCCCTCCCGGACAGGCCCCCCAATGGTTGTCGCCCCTCCCGGACAGGCCCCCCAATGGTTGACGCCCCTCCCGGACAGGCCCCCCAATGGTTGACGCCCCTCCCGGACAGGCCCCCCAATGGTTGACGCCCCTCCCGGACAGGCCCCCCAATGGTTGACGCCCCTCCCGGACAGGCCCCCCAATGGTTGACGCCCCTCCCGGACAGGCCCCCCAATGGTTGACGCCCCTCCCGGACAGGCCCCCCAATGGTTGACGCCCCTCCCGGACAGGCCCCCCAATGGTTGACGCCCCTCCCGGACAGGCCCCCCAATGGTTGACGCCCCTCCCGGACAGGCCCCCCAATGGTTGACGCCCCTCCCGGACAGGCCCCCCAATGGTTGACGCCCCTCCCGGACAGGGCCCGCCATGGTTGTCGCCCCTCCCGGACAGGCCCCCAATGGTTGACGCCCCTCCCGGACTGGCCCCCAATGGTTGTCGCCCCTCCCGGGTTGGGCCCGCGATGGTTGTCGCCCCTCCCGGGCNTGGCCCCCAATGGTTGTCGCCCCTCCCGGGTTGGGCCCGCGATGGTTGTCGCCCCTCCCGGGCAATCACCACGATGGTTGTCGCCCCTCCCGGGCAGAGCCCGCAATGGCTGTCGCCCTTGCAGCGCTATAGCCCGGAAACGGCGACAACCACTCAGCTCGCACCCGGAAGAACCGACACCCACGCGCCCGAACGGACCCCGGCTACACCCCCAGCGGGCGCGTCCCACACTCGCGCCCAATCCGCGCCAAGCCACGCCGCAGAACTTGGCACCCCCGCAGCCAGCACCCCGCGGACCGGCGCGCAAACCCATGCCCAGATCCCCAACCCCGAAACTCGAACCCCAGAACCCCAGAACCCCTACTCCGGGACGCGGCTCAGAACGGGGCGTCGTCGGCGGGCGCCGCCGGCAACCGCTTGAACGGATCGCGGCCCCCGGTGATCTCGCCGGTCACCGGGTTGACCGTGGTCGGCGGAGGCGCGGACAGCAGCTCGCCCGCCTCGCTGCTCCGCGTCGCCCACGCCGGGAACGGGAACTCCACCGCGAGCGGCACTGGGATCTCCGGCTGGGCGACGAACATCGTGCCCGGCTTCGCCAACGTGACCCGCGTCCGCTGCCCGGGCGGCAGGAACCCGTACTCGGGCCGCCCGGCCTCGGCCGGGTCGAGCCGCCCCACCACCTTGATCGAGCTGTTCGAGATGATCCGCCGCTCGACCTCACTCGCGGTCTGCTGCGCGCCGATCAGGATGATGCCCAGCGACCGCCCGCGCTCGGCGATGTCGAGCAACACTTCCTTGATCGGGCTGGACCCCTCCCGCGGCGCGTACTTGTTCAACTCGTCGAGCATCGTGAACAGCAGGCTGCCGGGGCCGGCCTCCTCCTTGCGCGCGGTCTCGGCCGCCAGTACGACGCCGACCACGAAGCGCTGCGCCCGCTCCGGCAAGTTGTGCAGGTCCACCACGGTCAGCTGCTGGTTCTCGGTGGACACCCGACGGGTGGGCGTCTCCGGCAGGTCACCGCGGATCAGCGGCCGCAACGCCCGCAACGAAGACCGCAGCCGGCGCAGGAACGCGTTCACCGTGCCGGCGCCGGTCACCGGCCCGGCCCAGGCGGAGCGGGTGGCCTCGTCGTTGAGCTTGTCGGCGATCAGATCGACGAGCTGGTCGTAGGTGCGCACCGGGCGCCCGTCGATGGTGACCGCCCCGTCGGTGCCGGCCGGGACGGCGTCCATTCGCAGCCGGGCGGCGACCTGGTGGATGACCATCGTGTACTGGTTGCGTTCGTCCTCGGCGTCGGCGAAGACGAACGGGAGCAGCTCACCGCGGCAGAACTCGGCGACCGTCCACCAGAACGCGTTCACGCCGGTCGCCCGCTCGCGGACGTCGGGCCGCCCGGTGGTGTCGCCGGGCAGCGGCGGCGCGTAGAACCCGGTGGAGGAGAACGGCTCGGCGGGCAGCCCCATGATCGCATACTGCGCCCGGAGCGAATCGTCCAGCTTCGTGTTCGTATGGTCGAGGAACAGCAAGTCCTCGCCCTTGACGCTGAAGATCAGCGCCTTGGCGTTCACCGACCGGCGGCCCAGCACGCCTGACCGAAACAGGCCGAAGAGCAGGAACAGTGCGAAGCTCGTCTTGGTCGCGACCCCGGAGACGCCGGAGATCGAGACGTGCGCGCCCCGCGTGCCGTCCAGGAAGTCGAGGTTGACGTAGATCGGCGTCCCGTCGCGGCCGAGCCCGACCGGGACCTTCCGCTCCATCCGGTCGAAGTAGAGCGCGATCGCCCGCTCTTCGCCGGTGGCGCGGCGCACCGGCTCACCCGGGCGCGGCGGGACGTACACCTCGGGCTCGACCCGGGTGGTGGCGATCTCCGCCACCTCCTGGACCTGCGCCGGGAGAACCCCGTCGGCGATCAGGAACACGTCCGAGCTGAACTGCGCGCCCTCGTGCCGCGCGGTGACCTGAGTGACGACACCGGCGGTGAGCACCGGGCCCAGGCCCGGCACGTCCCGCACGGTGACCACCACGTCGTCGAGCTGCAGGTAGGCGTCTTCCCGCAGCGCTACGTGGAACTGCAACGGGGTGGCGTCCTCGGTGCCCAGCACCCGCCCCACCCAGGGGAGGACCGCCGGTTCGGCGGCCGGAGCCACCGCGTCACCCTCGGCGAACCAGCTGTCCTCGACCGGCGCGGCCGTCATCGTTCCGTCCCCGTCAGCGTCAGGTGCCCCATGACCACCGGACGCTACCCCACCCGCCGGACAATCCCGGTTCAGGCGCTGAGCGCCTCCATCGGACGACCCGCCTCCGCCGGACGGCCGGCGTCCCCCGAACGGCCGGCAGACGCCGGACCGCCCGCAGACCCCGAACCGCCCGCAGACCCCGAACCGCCCGCAGACGCCGGACCGCCGGCGGACACCGAACCGCCGGCGGACACCGAGAGGCCAGCCGCGGGCAACAGCAGATCGGCCAGCTCCGCCGCCGGCAGCGGCCGCGCGAACTGGTAGCCCTGCGCCTTCCGGTAGCCCAGCTCGTGCAGCCGCGTCGCCTGACCGACGTCCTCGACGCCCTCGGCGACCGTGTCCAGGTGCAGTCCACGCGCGACCTGGCTGAGGAACTCGACGATCACCGCGCGGTCACCCGGCTCGGTGACGCCGTCGACGAACGACTTGTCCACCTTGAGGACGTCGACCGGGCAGGTCAGCAGCAGACCCAGCGACGACTGCCCGGTGCCGAAGTCGTCCAACGCGACCCGGACACCGAAAGCCCGCAGCGCGTGCAGCGTCTCGACCGCCTGCCCGCCGCCGAAGACCGCCGTCTCGGTGACCTCCACGACCAGGTACTCCGCGGGCAACCCGAAGTCGGCCAGCGCCGCCGCGACGTCGTCGACGAAGTCCGGTTCGTCGAGCTGGCGCGGCGACACGTTGACGCAGACCCGCGACGGAGCCGCAGCTCCGTACGTCGCCCGCCACGCTGCGGCCTGCCGACACGCCTCGCGCAGCACCCAGCGCCCCAGCGGAACGATCAGGCCGCTGCGCTCGGCGACCGGGATGAACTGATCCGGCGGGATGACGCCCCGCTCCGGGTCATGCCAGCGGATCAATGCCTCCACGCCGGCGATCCGCTGCTCGGGCAGGGTGACGATCGGCTGGTACAGCAGCCGGAAGTCACCCCGGCCCAGGCCGTCGCGCAGGCCGGCGGCGAGCCGTGCCCGCTCGGCAGCGGGCGCGTCCATCGCCGGGACGTACCGGGCCCAACCGCCGTCGGTGCCGTCCTTCGCGGCATACATCGCGACGTCCGCCCGGCGCACCAGCTCGCCGGTGTCGGCGTCCGGCCACCCGTCGGCCAGCCCGACGCTGGCTCGGATCCGGAGCTCGTGCCCGTCGATCCGGAGCGGCTCGGCGAGCGCCGCGAGGATCCGCCCGATCCGCGTCGCGGGGGCGTCCGGATCGGCGCGCCGGCCGCGGAAGAGCACCGCGAACTCGTCACCGCCCAGCCGGGCGACGGTGTCCTCCGGCCCGACCGCGTCGCGGATCCGCGCCGCGGCGGCGACCAGCAACGTGTCCCCGACGATGTGACCGAGCCGGTCGTTCACCGACTTGAAGTCGTCCAGGTCGATCAGCGCCATCGCGACGTCGTCGGCGTCGGCCGGGGGCGTCAGCGCGGCGTCGATCCGCTCGGTGAGCAGCACCCGGTTGGCCAGACCGGTCAGCCCGTCGTGGCTGGCTTGGAACGTCAGCCGGTTCTCCGACGTGCGCAGCTCGGCCACCGTCCGGTCGAGCTGGTGGAGCAGCCGGCCGTTCTCCCGGAAGCTGACCAGTTGCCGTGCACAGACCAGGGCGGTGACCACCACGGCGCCGACGATGACCGGACCGCCGGCCCGGTGCTCGCGCATGGTGTGCAGCAGCAGGACGTCGGTGAGCACGACCGCGATGTACGGGAGCATGTACAACGCGCGGAACCGGGCCGGACGCGTCCGCTCAGGTTCCTCCGCCGGCGCGTCCAGGGCGGCCAGCGCGACCCGGCGCTGCCGTTCGACGGCGAACGTGAGGAACAGGTACGCCAGCGGGAACGACAGCAGGGACGAGTTGACGTGCGGCCGCTCCGCGAAGAGCGGCGTGAGCGCTGCCGTGCTCGCCGACGTCAGCGCGGCGAGCGCGAGCAGTTGGAGCGCTCCGGGGTCGACCTGCCGTACTCCGGCGAACGAGATCTTCAGCAGGACCAGGACGCCGAGGAAGCCCGCCGCGAGGGTGCCTACCAGCGGCAGCGCCGAGCCGGTGACCGCCTCGAAGTCGCCGGCCGCGCGGAGCATGAAGTACCAGGTGAAGAGCGCGCTACCGGCGATCACCGTCCCGGCGTCCAGCCCGAACGTCACCCACGCCGCCCGGGTCATCCGGTTGACCGGCGCGAGCAGCAGACCAACCATGATCACCGCCAGCCCGGCGAGGAACCACGACGTCGTCCGCGCCGACATCACCTGGCTGGGGCCGTCCGCGCCACCGAGCGCGTCGACCATCTGGTTGCCCGCCCCGACCGCGATGAAGCCGATGCCCACGCCGATCATCCGCCAGAACCGGCGGGATGCGTCCGGGAGCGGCGTGGCGATCGCGAGCCGGGCCGTCGCCACTACGCCGACCAGCACAGACGCCAGCGGCGCGACCCAGCCGACGATCGGCGGCGCGATCGGCCCGTTCCAGGCCAGCGCCAGGTAGCCGAAGCTCATGAGTGCGCAGAGCAACGCCGCCCGGGACAGCCGTCCCGGCCGCTCCGCCAGATGGATCCGCACCCCAAGCCTCCTGTGTTCCCGACGGGTCGCCGATGTGTTCCCGGCGGGTCGCGACCTTCCATCGGCCGCCACGGGTCGGCTCGGGAGGGTTCCGCACCGAATCAACCGTCTTGCCACCGAGGCGGCTTCTTCTCACCGTCTCCGTCCCGCTGCGTGCGGGAGATGTTGCGCGGGCGACGTCGAGGCCCAACGGCAGGGAAACAGGCGATTTTTAGCGTCAGGCAACGCCGGAATGCGGCCGAGCCGAGAGGGAACCCGATGGCAGCGCCCACCGAGATCACCACCCCAACCTCCACCACGACCACGACGGCCGCGCCGGCACGCCGCTCCGGCCGTTGGATCGACGACTGGCGTCCCGAGGACCCCACCTTCTGGGCGAACGGCGGCAAGCAGGTAGCCCGCCGCAACCTGATCTTCTCGATCCTCTCCGAGCACATCGGGTTCTCGATCTGGACCATGTGGTCCGTCCTGGTCCTGTTCCTGCCCGCGGCCGAGTACGGCCTGACCCCCGACGACAAGTTCCTGCTCACCGCGGTGCCGGCGTTCGTCGGTTCGTTCCTGCGGCTGCCCTACACGTTCGCGGTCGCGAAGTTCGGCGGCCGGAACTGGACGATCGTCTCGGCGAGCCTGCTGCTGATCCCGGCGATCCTCACCGCGATCATGCTGGAGCCGGGTATCTCGTTCGGCACCCTGCTGGTGCTGGCCGCGTTCGCCGGCGTCGGCGGCGGCAACTTCTCCAGCTCGATGGCGAACATCAACGCGTTCTACCCGAACCGGCTCAAGGGCATGGCACTCGGGCTGAACGCGGCCGGTGGCAACCTCGGTGTGGCGCTGGTGCAGGTGGTCGGGCTCATCGTGCTGGCGGCCGCCGGTGGGGTCGCGGCGAGCGTCGAGCCGCGGCTGGTGCCGGGCCTCTACATCCCGGCGATCGTGCTGGTCACCGTGCTCTCCGCGCTGAAGATGGACAACCTGTCGCACGCCAGCAACGACAAGCGCGCGATGCGGGACGTCATCAAGGACCGCCACAGCTGGATCATGTCGCTGCTGTACATCGGCACGTTCGGGTCGTTCATCGGCTTCAGTTTCGCGTTCGGCCAGGTGCTGACCCAATTCCTGGTCCCGGACAACCTGCCGGCCGGCGTCACCGCGGCGACCGCTGATCCGGCGGTGCTGAAGGCCGCGCAGGCTGCCGCCTCGCTGGACGCCCTGAAGGTGATCTTCCTCGGACCACTGCTCGGGTCGATCGCACGCCCGGCCGGTGGGTGGCTCGCCGACCGGTTCGGCGGTGCCCGGATCACGCTCTTCACGTTCGTCGGCATGGGTGCGTTCGCCGGACTCGTGCTGATCGCGTCACAGCAGAAGTCGCTGGCGCTGTTCTACGTCGGGTTCACCGCGCTGTTCATCCTGAGCGGGGTCGGCAACGGCTCGACCTACAAGATGATCCCGGCGATCTTCCGGGCGAAGGCCCAGCGCAACGCCGGCGACGGCGCCGACCCCGACTGGGAGGCCAACGAGGCCCGGCGACTGTCCAGCGCGCTGGTCGGCGTCGCGGGCGCGATCGGGGCGTTCGGTGGAGCGCTCGTGCAGATCATGTTCCGCCAGTCGTTCCTGACCTACAAGAACGCGGACGCCGCCTACCTCGGGTTCATCGGCCTCTACGTCATCTGCTTCGCGGTCACCTGGTTCGTGTACCTGCGCAAGTCCCCGTCGAAGCTGGCTGGGGTCTGATTTCGCTACGCCTGCAGGGCTGAGGGCCGGTCGCTTCCGCGACCGGCCCTCACGGCGTCCACCGAGTCGTCCCGCCCCGCCGTAGCCGGTTGCTGGCCCACCCTCCGGTTGCTGGGGGTGTGCAGGGCGCGCGCGTACGGCGCTTTTCCCGAAAGTCCACCTCTCGCGCCGCCCAGAGGCGCGGCCTTCCCAAAAACCAACCTCTCCCGGCCCGCTGAGAGGTGGTCTTCCCGAAAATCCGCGGGCACCGACCTGGGGTGTGCATCCGCTCCAACCTGGAGCCCGCTGAGAGCGGCGCTGCCCCTCCGTCGCAGGGAGGGCGTGACCGTTCTGTCCGAGACGGNGGCACCGACCTGGGGTGTGCATCCGCTCCAACCTGGAGCCCGCTGAGAGCGGCGCTGCCCCTCCGTCGCAGGGAGGGCGTGACCGTTCTGTCCGAGACGGCGGGCAGCGTCGTTCTCAGCGGGCCGCCCACAGTTGCCAGTCTTCGTATTCGAAGCCTGGGGCGACGATGCAGGTGACCAGCACGGGGCTGTCGCCGGCGGGGCGGGCGGCTTGCCACTGGCCGGCGGGCACCAACCCCTGGAACTGGTGCCCGGCCGCCAGATCCGGTCCGAGCACCAGGTCGCGAGCGTCGTCCGCATCCGGCGCGGACGCGATCGTGAGCACCAACGGGCCACCGCTCTGCCAGATCCACAGCTCGTCCGAGCGCACCACGTGCCACCGCGACACCTCGCCGGGCGCGAGCAGGAAGTAGATGCCGGTGGCCGCCGCCCGCGGACCCGGATAACCCGCCGGCTGGAACTCCACCGGGGATCGCCAGGTCTGCCGGAACCAGCCACCTTCCGGGTGCGGTTCGAGGTCGAGCGCCGTCGCCAACACGGGTTTTGTCACCCGGTCAGCCTAATCGGGGGTCCCGAAGGCGCCGTTCACGAGCGGGTCAGGTCGCCGCCCACCCGGGCGGCGGTGCGGTCGAGATGGTCGAGCAACGCGTCCACCTGGTCGACTTCGAGCGCACCGGCGAAGTGGAACCCCTGCGCGTACAGGTACCCCAGCTCGTAGAGCCGCTCGGCCTGCGCCGCGCTCTCCACCCCCTCGGCGACCGCCCGCAAGCCCAGCCCTTTGGCGATCTCGATCAGCGACGTCGCGATCGCCGCTTGTTCGATCGTCCCGGTGATGCCCTCCACGAACGACCTGTCGACCTTGAGGACGTCGACCGGGCACGTCCGGAGCAGTCCGAGGGACGAGTGCCCGGTACCGAAGTCGTCGAGCGCGATCCGCACGCCCAGATCGTCCAGAGCCCGCAGTTCGTCGAGTGCCCGGCCACCGTCGAACACCGCCGTCTCGGTGACCTCGACCGTCAGGCGCTGCGGCTCCAGACCGACCTCGCCGAGGATCGCCCGCACCCGCTCGGCGAAGCCGGGCTCGCGGAGCTGCCGAGCGGACACGTTGACGTTGACGCTACCCAGCGGCGATCCGCCCGGCCGGTCCCGCCAGCGCACGGCCTGCGTGCACGCGGTCCGCAACGCCCACTCCCCCAGCTCGACGATCAGGCCGTTGCGCTCGGCGACCGGAACGAAGCGGTCCGGCGAGATCGACTGCCCGTCCGCGGTCCGCCACCGCACCAGCGCCTCGACCCCCGTCACGCAGCCGTCCGGCAGCGCAACGATCGGCTGGTACACCAGCCGCAACTCACCGTGGTCGAGGGCCTGCCGCAGCTGAGCGCCCATCCGAGCCGACTCGATGCTCCGCCGGTCCATGTCCGCGTCGTACCGTGCGTACCGGCCCTTCCCGGACTCCTTGGCGGCGTACATCGCGACGTCGGCCCGGCGCAGGAGCTCGGTGTTGTCGTCGCCGAGCCGGCCGTCGGCCAGCCCGATGCTGGCCTGGACCAGTAGGTCGTGGCCGCCCGCCGGGACCGGCGCGGAGAACGCCTCGATCAACGCTGTCGCGAGGGCGGTCGCCTGCTCGAGCTGGGAGCCGACGAGCAGGACCGCGAACTCGTCGCCGCCGAGCCGCGCGACGACCTGGCCCGGCGGAACCGTGCGGCGCAGCCGATCGGCGAGCGCGATCAGGAGTTCGTCGCCGGCCCCGTGCCCGAGCCGGTCGTTGATCGTCTTGAAGTCGTCCAGGTCGATGAGCGCCACGGTGACCGGGGCGGTGGCGAGCTGGGCCAGTGCTTCCCGGGTGCGCTCCAGGAACAACGTCCGGTTCGGCAGCCGGGTCAGCCCGTCGTGCGTCGCCTGGTGGCTGAGCTGGTCCTGGTACCGACGCCGCTCGGTGACGTCCCGGGCGTTGCTCACCAGGCCCCGGACGTCCGGGTCGTCGTAGAGGTTCGTGCTGACGATCTCCAGCATCCGCCACGACCCGTCGGCGTGCCGTACCCGAGCCTGGTAGGTCGCGGCGGCGTGCGGATCCATGGCGATCGAGTCGATCGCGGCACGTACCGACTCGACGTCCTCGGGGTGGATCAGGTCCATCGGGTTGAGGTCGGGCAGCTGGTTCGGAGCTAGTCCGAGTACGCGGTAGGTGCTCGGGGTCGCGAATCGGGTGCGGTCGTTCCGGTCGGTGATCAGCACGATGTCGGTGGAGTTCTGGACCAGCGCCCGGAACCGCCGTTCCTGGCTCCGGATCTCGCCCAGCGTCCGATCGAGGCTGCGGAGCAACCGGCCGTTCTCGTGCAATGCGGCGACCTGCCGTCCGACGACCAGCCCGGTCAGCAGCACGGCGGCCGCCGCGACGACCCAGGACGCGGCGAAGAACCCGACCTCGGTGCCGACCGCGACGAGCAGCAGGACGTCAGTGGCGGCGATCGCGACGTACGGAATCGCGCTCCAGGCCCGCGGCGGTCGCTGCGGCTCGTCGGCGCGACGCGTGCCGAGCCCGGCGGCCCGGACTTGCCGGTCGGCCGCACAGACGATCAGGAAACACGCGGCCGGCGTCGCCAGCTGGCCGCTCTCGAGTCGGTCGTCGACGCCGAGCACCTGGAGTGCGACCGCGACGCTGATCCCGGCCAGGACGGCGAGCGCGAGCAGGATGAGCGCGGTGCGGTCCACCAGCTGCGTGCCGACGACCGTGACCTTGACGATGATCACGACCGCGACGAACTCCAGCGCGCCCGCCACGAACACCACGGGCAGCCAGTCGACCCGGTCGGCGTAGAGCATCTGGTTCATCCAGAAGTACAGGGGGTACAGCGCGGCGGCGACGACCACGGCGCCGACGTCCAGCCCGAGCGTGAGCAGTTCCCGGCGAGGGCGTCCGCCGGTGGGTACTCGCAGCAGCGTCCAGACGAGGTGCGCCGCGCCGAGCGCGTAACACGTCAGCGGAAACCAGCCGGCGCTCCGGTTGCCGACGTGGTCGGCCCAGGCGTCGGCGGCGTTCGCGGTCATGCCCGCGGCGAAGATCAGCAGCGTCACCGGGAGCCGGCTCCACAGCGCGCGACCGGCCGTGGACAGCCGGGGCGACCGGCCGGCCCGACGGCAGGCCTCGGCGGTCAGCACCATCGCGATCGGGACGATCAGCCAGGCCACGGCCGCCGCGACGTGCGGCTCGGGATCGGCGGAGACGACGTAGCCGCCCCAGCCGAACGCGGCGACGAGGGTGACGAGCGAGCCGGTGAGCAGCGGGGTGGCGCGGACCGGGCGAGGGGTCGGTCGGTCGGCGGCGTCGGTGCCCAGGTTCGCGTTCGTCACCCCGTCCGTCACCGACAGCCCGCCCGTCGTCTGGTTACCCGCTGTCCGCGGGAGTTTGCCATGCGTCCGCATCGCGGAGCGCGTCGGCGTCAGACGTCCTGGTGCGCCTGCATTCGCCGCAGTCAGCCCATCGGATCGGGGCTGCCCGGACTGAGGGATCCCGGCGGATCAGGCCGGTGACGCGGGCCTCTCCCCGGGCGCGCCGGCCTCGGTGTCAGGGGCCTGGACCGCGGGCCCGTCGACCGGCGGCACCACCTCGACCGGCACCGCGACCGGCACCGCCGCGGCCGGCGCAGGGCTCGCGGGAGCGGGCGTTTCGGCGGGCGGAATCGCCTCGACCGGGGTCCCGGCCGGACCGACGACGACCGCGGCACCGGCGGTCCCCAGCAATCGGCGGCGGCGGAGCCACAGGCCCCCACCGCAGCACAGCGCCAGCACGAACGTGCCGAACGCCGCCCAGGTACTGAGGATCGCCAGGTCAGCGATCACTAGTAAGGACCAGAAGCCGCCGGAGACGACCCAGTGCGGTCGCCGGTGGTGGATCGACGCGCGCGGGCTCATGCGAACACTGTTTCCCCGCGAGCCGTTCCGCGACACCTCCGGCGAGCGTGGTTCCCTACCTCGAGGTAGGAATCAACGCCCTTCGTCCTCACCACGCTCGAGCTGAGCGAGGAAACGCTCGAGCTCGGCGCCGAGCTCCTCACCGCTCGGCACGTTGTCGCCCAGCTCACCGCCGAGCTCGCCCTGCTGCCGGTTCGCGACGAACGAGTCGTACTGCTCCTCCAGCGCCTTGACGACGCCCACCGCCTGCGGATCGTCCGCCAGCTGGGCGTCGATCTCCCGCAGGCGCGTCACGCCTGCCTGGTGCAGCGAGCCGACCGGCAGCAGCAGCCCGGTCTCCTCGGCGACGGCGTCGAGCAGCGCGGCGGACGCCTGCGGGAACTCCACCGAGGCGAGGTAGTGCGGCACGTGGGCGACGAATCCGATCGCGTCCTTGCCCTGCTCGCCGAGGCGCAGCTCCAGCAGTGCGGAGGCGCTGCCCGGGATCCGCAGGTTCCCGCGCCACACGTTCGGCCGCCGCAGCAGGTCCGGACGCGTGCCGTGGGTGGTGAGCGTGGTGGGCCGCGTGTGCGGCACCGTCATCGGAACACCGCCGAGGCCGACCACCAGCCGGACGCCGAACCGGTCGGCGAGCTGCCCGACCGCGGTGGTGAACCGCTCCCACATGACGTCCGGCTCCGGGCCGGTGAGCAGGAAGAACGGCACGCCCGTGGAGTCCTTCAACGCGTGCACCACCAGCTGGGGCGGGGTGTAGGACTCGTAGTGGTCCTCGACGAAGACCATCGGAGGACGGCGGGCGCGGTAGTCGTGCAGCAAGTCGATGTCGAACCGGGCGACGACCTCGCCCTCGAGCGTCTCGACCAGGTGGCTGGCGGCGAGCTGAGCGGCGGAACCGGCGTCGAGGAACCCGTCGAGGGCGTGCATCAACACCGGGCCCGCATCGGCGTCCGAGCCCACCGGGGGCTCCCAGTCGCCGACGATCTCGTACAGCTCCGCGGGGTCCGGCATGACGGCGACCTCTCCAGACAGCGGGCTCTTCGCCAGACGGTGCTGCCTGGCGAGGGGGGTCACCACGGTAGTGGCCTACCGTGACGGCTCATCCGGTGAAAGTCGGCTGAGCGCGTCGGCATTCCGCTCCGGGGGCGTGGGCCACCCCGTCTCTACCGTACCGGCGGAGAACCCTGGACATGCCGTCCGGCGGAGGCGCCGTCACGAGCACGCGCCGGGCGGCAGTGGCCGGCCCGGCGCGAGGGAGTGTGGCGCGACGCCCCTCAGTTCGACAGGGGGTCGTCTCCACGGCTGATCGCTTCGGCGAACGGGCGGGCGAAGTCCTTGTTCAGCTCGACGCCGCGAGCCTGCTCCTCCTCCAGCACGGTCTCCAGCGCCGTCTCGACCGGAGCACCGGCCGCCTGCTCGTACGCGGCCGCGATGCCCTCCTCGACGACCTCGGCGAGCTCCACCACGTCCACCGCGTCGGACTGGCCGACGGCGTCGGACACGACCTCGGGGTGATCAGTCACAGACGACACGGGGGCCTCCTCTACAACTCGGGTACGAGAAGTCCCCTACCCAGCCGCGCGCTTGCGTACGCATGGGCCCCGTACAGCAACTTCCGCGAACAGACCGGGGGCCGCGTTCCGCCGGTTGGCGGAACGCGGCCCGGAAGCCCGCCCTGTCAGCCCTTCTCGCCGTCGCTGCCGATCAGACGACTGAGCGCCTCGACCGCATCCTCGCTGGACGACGCCGCTTCCTGATTCGCGGCGCGCAGCTCGAGGAAGACCTCTTCCCGATGCACCGGCACACTGCGGGGAGCCCGTATCCCGAGCCGGACCACGTCCCCCCGGACCTCGAGCACGGTGATCACGACGTCATCACCGACCATCACGCTCTCTCCGGGCCGACGGGTCAGCACGAGCACGGGCAGTATCCCCCCTCGAGGACGAATATCCCGCAGCGTAACCGAGCAACGAGCTAGCCGAGGGGAGCGCGGACCGGCAGGTTGCTCCCGGTCAGCACACATTGCGCGGCCCGCATCGTCGTCGGGTCGACGACGATCGGTGCCATCAGGTTCGCCGTCGAGTCCCGCACGGAGCTACCGGCAGTCACGATCAACATGACGAGCAGCTGGCTCGGGTCCGTGGTCCCGAGGGCAGCAATCGTCTCGTCGTCGATCTCCGGTGCGTACTCCGGGAAGAACTGATGCGGCGCGATCGTGATCAGACGCAGCTCCGGGTCGTCCACCGACCGGAGTGAGTTGAGCAGACCGACCTGGTCGAGCCGGACGAGCACGAAGCTGGTCCGACCCGGGAACCCTGGCATGGGTGACACGAACTCGATCGTCGGCAGCGTCTCACCTGCCGCCGCTGCCTGCGCCTCTGCCGACTGCGCGGACATCTCGAGGGACATGTCGGTTGCCATGTCAGAGGATGACTTCGCGGACTTGGTTTTTGCGGACATGTACTCCTCCTGGATAGTTCGACAGCTTGTTGGCGGGGAGGGTCATTGGCTCCCTCTGGCTGATCGGTCGGGATTCGGGTTCGGCATCGTGCCGTCTGTGGGTCCGCTGCATCGCTGCTAGCGGAGGAAATCCATCAGGGAGGGCTGGATGACCTTGGCGGTCGCTCCGAGCGCTGCCTGATAGGCGGTCTGCTGCAGGGTCATGTCGGTGATGGTCTTGGGGAGGTCGATGTCCTCGACCTCGCTGAGCTGCGCCTGGAGATCGAGGTGACGGTCGTTCGCCGTCTGCTGCATGCTCTCGATGCGATTCGACCGCGCGCCGACGCTGGCTTGCGCGGTGCGGATCGTGTTCATGGCGTCGTCCAGCCGTTGCAGGTCGGTGGAGAGCTGCTCCGGGTCGTCCCGCAAGTGGTCGGCGACGTCGGCGAGGATCTTGAAGATCTGCTCGTCGCCGGTGCCGAACACCTCCTCGCCGCCGACGTCCACCCGGAGCTTCGTGCCCTCGGCCACGGTGCGGGTCACCGGACCACCGTTACCGAGGAAGGTGCCGTCCTTGTCGTAGGCCGAAGGGGCGTCCGCCGTGCCGCCGAACACCGGCCGGTCGATGTACCGGGTGTTCGCCAGCCCGATCATCGCTTCCCGGATCTGCTCGACTTCGGCCGCGATCGCGCCCCGGGCGGTCTCCGAGCCACCGGCGCCGGCGGACATGCCCTGCAACGTGAGGTCCCGGACGCGCTGGGCGTTGTCGTGGGCGGAGCTCAGCGTCGAGTCGATGGTGTTGAGCCAGTTGACGCCGTCCGCAGCGTTCCGCGCGTACTGGCTCTGCGTCCGCATGTCGCTGCGCAGCAGCATCGCGGTCATTGTTCCGGTCGGCGAGTCCGACGGCTTGGAGATCAGCTTGCCGCTGGTCAGCTGCTCCTCGGTCTTGCTCAGCCGGGCCTGGTTGGCCTGCAGGCCGCGCATCGCGTTCAGCGAGAGCGAGCGCTCGGTAACACGGATGACCACGGGAACTGTCCTTACCGGCCGGTGTTGTTGATCAGGGTGTTGAGCGTCGAGTCGATCGTGTTCATCAACTTCGCCGCGGCCTCGTAGGCCCGCTGGTACTGGAGGAGGTTCGACATCTCCTCGTCGAGGCTGACCCCGGACGTCGCCTCGTGCGTGCTGTCGAGGTCAGCGGTGATCGTCGATTGCGTCTCCGCCTTCAGCGTCGCGCTCTTCGCGGTGACGCCGAGGTCCGCGACCAATTGGCGGTAGGTGACGTCCGGCCCGGTACCGGAGACCGCGAGATCCCCGAGCGCGTCGGCGTTTCCACCGTCGAGGCGTCCGTCGGACGTGGACGACGCTGCGACGTCGTCGGTGTCGGTGATCGCGACCGCGACCGTGCGCGCGTCCTCGCCGCTGAAGAACGGACCGCCGGCCCAGCCGCTCTTGTTGTACCCGGCGCTGTGGATGTCATTCACCGTGCTGATCAGCTTCGTCGCCACGTCGTCCAGTGACTTCGCGTACTTCGGGACGACCTTGTTGAGCGCCTCCAGCGACGAGCCGAGTTCGCCGGACGTAACGATCGCGGGCTGGCCGTTGTCGGTGAAGCTGACCGAGGCCGGATTGCCCGCGGCCTGATCGGCCATGGTCGCGGCGCCACCGAGCGTGAGCGAGCGGGAGGAGCTCCCGCTGACCAGCGTCGAGCCGAACAACGACACGTCCACCGCGCCGGTGTCCCGGAGCGTCGCGGTGGCGCCCGCCAGGTCGGCCAACTTCAGCACCAGCCCGTCCCGGCGGTCGGCGAGCTCGTTGGCGGGCAACCCGCCGACTTTCGCCTGCATGATGCCTTTGTTGAGGCTGGCGATCTCGGTCACCGCGGAGTTGATCTCGTTGATCTGCGAGGTCGCGGCCACCCGGGAGGAACTCCAGATCGTGTCGAGCTGGGTGTGCGCGTCGTTCAGCGCGGTGGCGACCGCGCCACCCTGCTGCAGCACCTTCGTCCGCACCGCGTTGTCGCCCGGGGTGTTGGAGAGGTCCTGCCAGTCGGACCAGAACGTGGACAGCCGCTCCTGCAGCCCGGTATCGCTGGGTTCCTTGAAGACGGTTTGGATGTTGTCGTAGACCTCGTTCTGCCCGGACAGGTACGCGTTGTGCCCGTGCTCGGTCCGGATGCGGCCTTCGAGCAGCTCGTCACGGATCCGGGTGATGTCGCCGACGTTCACGCCGCTGCCGACCGGGTCTTGCTTGGCCCAGATCGTCGGGACGTCCGAGACGCCCTCCACCGAGGTCATCTCGGTGCGCTGCCGACTGTAGCCCGCGGTGTTGACGTTCGCGATGTTCTGACCGGCGACGTCGAGGCCTTGACGCTGCGCCCGCAACGAGCTCAGCGCGGTGGAGATTCCGGAGAAGGTACTGGACATGGCTACATCGCCTCATCGACGAGTCGAGGACGTACGCCGGTGGTGACCGTGCCACCGCGGGGACCGTAGGTTTCGACGGCGCCGCCGACCGTCAGCAAGGTTTCGCGGACCGCGCGGTGGCCGGACGTGAGCAGGTCACGGTTCGCGTCGGCAAGGGCGGTGATCTCGGCGGTCAGAGTCAGAAAGGCTTTCCGGTGCTCGGCGAACAGCTTTCCCCACGGGTCCGGAGCAGCTTCGGCGAGTGCAGAGAGGCTCGGGTTGGGCGGCAGTCCGAGCAGCGCCGCGACCACCTCGACCTCGGCGGCCCGCAGCACCTCGACCTGGCGGATCTGCTCCAGCACGAGCTCAACCTCACGGGTCGCGTGAGCGAGCCAGCGGGTGCGGGCCGACGCCAGGACCAGCTGCTCCTCTTCGAGCTTGAAGAGCAGCAGTTCCAGCATCTCCCGTCCGCGCCAGAGGATGTTCGACAGATCCGCAAAAGCCACGGGTCGACCCTTCTCTGCTCCGGCGGAGCACCGGAACGGCACCCCTTGCTGCCCTGACCGTCGGCAGCGTCACGGAGAGCCTGAGAGGTTTCTCTGCACCTGGAGCGCAGCTGGCCTGCAACTTTTGTTGCAAAAGCGACCAAAGGTGTTTTTGATGGTTGTAGGGGTTACACCCTGCAACTGAGGCGCAACCGAACGGCATCCTCAGCCGCTACCGGGCGCCAGGAGGGTCTGCGTTGCCCGGCCGGATGGTCCCGTTATGCGGGGGACGACGGGGTCGGGTCAGCAGAGACCGTCATCGACGCGAAAGGGCCGTAACTGTGCGCCTCACCGCTGACACCGTGGATACCGGCATTGTCACCGACCGCCAGATCGAAGACCTGGTGCGCGAGCACCTGCCGCTGGTCGGCCACCTCGTCCGC
>NZ_BAAAYN010000073.1:0-134 GCF_039536245.1 Cryptosporangium minutisporangium
GGAGCAGCCGGCGTGGCGACGGCCGGAGCCGCCGGGGCTGGCGTGGGGGTCGCGGGCTCGGGTGCGGCCGGCGTCTCAGCCGCGGGAGTCTCAGCGGCCGGCGTCTCAGCCGCGGGAGTCTCAGCGGCCGGCGT